>NZ_JBMJCT010000029.1:0-63673 GCF_049222185.1 Streptomyces sp. LaBMicrA B280
TGATCAGCCGTTTGTGGGCGGTCTGGAACGAGCCGAGCTCGTCGGGCAGGTCCCGCCAGGGCGAGTTGGTGCGGTACTTCCACGCGATGGCCTCGAGGGTGCGGCGGTGGTCGGCCCACCGCCGCCCGCGGACCGGATCGGCCGGCATCAGCGGCTCGATCCGGTCCCACATCGCATCAGTGATCACTAATCGGACAGACACATCCGATCAACTGACCAACCCATCAAAGAGACACGCTCTAGGCGGGTCCCAGTGCCCGGGCGAAGCAGTCGGCGAGGGTCAGCGCGCGGGGCCGTCGGTGTAGGCCGCCTCGGCCGCCCGGCAGGCCCGGCAGATGACCTCGGCCTGGGGCCCGTAGCGGCGGCTGAGCCCCTGGCAACGCGGGCAGTAGCCGACCTGCGCCGGTGAGCAGCCCAGCAGCTGCGCGGCGGCGGCCCGGTCCGTGGTCGAGTCGATGCGCCGCGGCGTGCCGTTCACGGCTTCGACTGTAGGCCCGCCGGACCGCTGCGGCAGGTCAGCCGCCGGACGCTCACTCAAGGTCGACCCCCAGCTTGGTCTCCGGACGGCAGATCGGACACGGCTCGGCCCCGATCACCGGATCCGCGAGCACCATGCGTGCCTGTGTCGCGCTGATCGCGGAGGGTGTCCGGCGCCCCTGCCGGATCGTGCAGCCGCCTACGTGGACGACGACCGGCAGGGAGTCGTCCGGGCCGAGCTTCGTCTCCATCAGGTACTCGGCCGACGACGACGGCTGTCTCTGGGGCGCGGGCCGCTGCACCGGGCGCTCACGGCTCGGGACCGAGGACGCCCGCGCAAGGGCCTTGTGTACCTCGGCGCACTGGAGGCGCAGGTAGGTAGCGACGGTCTCGGTCTCCGCGATCTGCTGCTCCAGGTGCGTCAGGATCGCCCGGAGCCGGGGTGGGTCAGGGGGCAGGTCGGACATGGCTAGCACCGTGCAGAGCGGCCCACGCGCGCGAGCGCCGGCCGTGCCAGTACGGGTGGGACAGCGCCTGCCCCGACAGCCGAAAGAGGCGTCGCCGCAGGTGAGTATGCGGTTGCACCGCGAGCTGCTGATAGGTGGAGTGCCACTCCTCGTGCACTCGGGTGAGGTCATCAGGGATCGGCCGCATGGCCAGATTCAATCATGCATTCGAACTTTTGTTCCAATTGACTCACCGCGTGATGAGCGCGCGCAGCGGCTGCAGGGAACCATGACGCCGGGCCTGCCAGATACGAGGAACCTGCCGGATCCAGCCGTGACCGCTTCCCGTGACGACCAGGGCCGGGACCTCCTGGTCGATGCCGCCGAACTGGTCGAGACAGCCGAGGTGGCCGGATGGAGTCCGCAGGCCGCAGAGGACGCTCTGGACACCATCGACCTGCTCGTGGAATCGCTCGGGCGCCTCGGCACGCCCGTGGCCAACGCCCTGGCACCGGTCGGTCCTGCGATGGGCGCATTTCGGGCCCTGATCGCCGCCTCGCGGCCCCCCGTACGTGCGGGCCACCGACACCCGCCACGCACATCGCCGAGGACGCCGCCCCTGGCCCCGCCGGGACGACGGACGCCGACCGAACCGCCCCGGAAGAAGAAGGGGACGGCCATGCCCCGGCGCCCGCCTGCACCCGCCCGCCGGTGCCCTCGTGCAAGCGGCCGGGCGAGAACTGGCTCAGCCGCGACCCACTGCGCGCGGAACGTGAGTACCTGAACGCCCACCAGGCACCGTGGGAGCCTTCGGAGGGAGGACCGGGACGCTGTGGTGGCCGAGCTGCACCGGCGGCACTGTGCGGACGACCGTGCTCTCAGATGACGGGCCGGCGTGCGGCCCTCAGCTCCAGACGCTCTCTGCCTCCGGATCGAGATTGGGCCAATCGGACAGCACCTTGGTGATCTTCTCACGGGGCACGGTGACGCCTGGGCTCTGGACAAGGAGTCGCGCGTATTCGACGTCCTCGAGCACCGCGGTGACCAGCCGCCCGTCGGCGGCGCCGTAGCCGAGGAGCAGTCCATACCCGCTGGCCACCATGGGCAGTTGGGAGCCCCAGCAGAACTCCCGGTAAGCGTCAGGAGTCATGCGGGCCGTGAAGGCGAGCCGTCGCCAGTCGATTTCCTCGTGCATGCGCATGGTCTACCCATGCGCATGCACCGTCAGACTCCGCGCGCACACCCCGAATTGCTTGGGGCGGGGGCGGCCGATGCGCGGCTTCGACCAGGCCGTCGGCTCCTGATTCGCGTCGGTCAGGGGGTATCGCCGCAGTAGTAGAAGCGGCACACCGCACCTGGCCACCTGATCGGCGCGGGTCGCCGGGGCGCGGCTCGTACAGCGCCCTGCCGCCGGGCCACCGCCCCAGCTCGGACATCAAAGCGACGCCGTCGTCCACCTCTTCCGGCCGCCAGCCGGTGATGTCGAGCAGCTGTCCGTCCAGCGGCCCGCCAACCAGCGCGGCGTACGTCTGGTGCGGCAGCGGACCGGGGTGGGGGTCGTCGTGGTCGGTGCCGTACACCCGGCCGCGCAGCAGCTGCTCGTCATCGGCTTTCATCCGGCCATCCTCGCAGCTGCCACCGACGACCACCCCGGTCTCCGAGGCCATCGGCTACCGGCGGCCTCGGAGACCGAACCGGCTGCGCTGCTTCAACAACGGTGCTTCCTCCGCCTGGCGGCGCGCGACGCGCTCAGCCTCCGCGCGGTCGGCGGCCTGCTTCGCGCACGGCCCGCACAGCCGGTCCCGCTCGCCGGGCCACGAGGACCGCGTGGTCTCCTGCCAGCGGTCGTCGGTGAACTTGTTGCCACACTGCGTGCACACCGGTCGCTGTGTCTCCCGGTGCGCGGCCTCGCGCTCGGCCTGACGCCGACGGGCCTCCCGGAGCTGCACCGCATACAGCCGGTTGCCGTCGGGGTTGTCCAGGGCCTCGGTGAGCGTCTGCCACTCATCGCGCCCGAGCCTGCGCCATACCGCTCCCGCGGCCCCGGCCGGGTCGGCGGTGATCCGCTCCAGCTCGGTGACGACCACGGGCACCGCCCGGTGGTAGTCGACCGCCGTGTAACTCTCTCTCCCCGGTACGGGGTGCCCGCGAAGTGGACGCGGGCGGCCTGCTCCAGGCGCCGCATCCGGCTCTCGCGCTGCGCGGCGGTCTTCCCCGCGAACACGAACGCCACCGGTACATACCCCTCGCGGCCCGTCGGCGGGTAGATCCGCGACCACAGCCGGAAGTCGTGCACCGCCGCGCCCTGCCTCCGGGCTGCCTTCTCCTTGTTCGGGTCGGCCTTCGGCGCCAGGAGCTCGAACCAGTCGGTGTAGCGGCGCAGCTTGGCCACCAGGTCGTCGACGGGCTCGGTGACGCGGTCGACCTCGAGGAGCATCGCGGGCACTCCGGCGTCCGGGGCGCGCATCGTCAGGTCGGTGTACTGGGTGTAGCCGTACGGGAGGCGGTGGGCGATCTCGGTCTGCCAGGACAGCGGTGTGCCGTACCCGGCCCCGGTGAGCACGGCGGCGGTCGAGGTGACGGCGGCGGCGTGTTCGTCGTAGCCGTCGGATTCCACCGGCCGGCCTTCGTCGTCGTACTCCAGCTTGCGCAGCGCGGAGATCCGTATCGTCTTCGGCAGCAGCAGCTTGGCTTCCTTGTGGCCCTTCTCGGTGAGCACCCACAGCTGGCGCCCCGACTCGATGCGCGTCTCCACTCGGACCAGGCCCGAGCCCTTCAACGCGTTCAGGGTGTCCCTGGTGATCCGGTCATGTCGGTCGGCGGGGCGCAGCATCCGCCAGAGCTGATCGGCGGTAGCGCGCTGGAAGATGCCCAGAGCCCTCAGCACTTCCTTCCTTCGCGCTCCGGTCGGCTCCCAGACCCTAGGAGGGTTGTCGAACGCCTCGCCCGGCCTTGACCGCTGGGGCTGACCTGCGGACACCCGTCCGGCGGGCGAAGTGGCCGTGGAGGGGGCGATGGAGGGGCCCGTGGAGGGTGCCTGCGGAACGACCTGGTTCAGGTCGTCGGCGGGCGCCGGGCCGGGCGCAGTACGAGGGGCTTTGGCGGAGCGGGGTGTGTGGCCGGTGGGCACGGTGTCCTCGGTTTCCCCCGGCCTGCGGGCCGGGTCGGCAGTCGTCCAGCCCGCGCTCAGGTGCGCACGGGCCGGAGCCACCGTGAGGAGGCCCCCCTTGTCCGCTGTCTGACGGCCAGTGACCGCGGGTGTCCGTTTCCTCCTTGACTACTCCCATGTCGTGTGGGTTTGCCCGTGACCGACGCCACATCTTCCGGCTGAAGTTCAACGGGCGGCCCGGGTGTTGGACGGCGAGGCTCCGCGCCGCCAGGCCGAGGGCTTCTGGCCGCGAAACGTCTCGCCGCTCTCGATCCGGGCCTTGTTGCGGGCGAACTCGCGCTCGGCCGCCGACAGCTTCCGGGGCGCGCATCCGGGGTGTCCCCATCTGTCGGTCACCATCCCGATTGTCGTAGGGCGAGTACCACTCCCCTTCCCTCAGCGTGCACTTCGCCCCCTGCACCGGGGCAACAACCGCTTCGGCCTTGAGGACCTCGGCACGCGTGTTGCAGCCGTCGCGGTCGACGTCGATCCAGTGCTTGAACTTGCTGCGCTCATAACCGGTGCGCTCCTCCTGGCGCACCGGCAGCTCGGCGAGAGCGTCACGGACCGGCAGGATCACCGTCTGCCCTGCTACACGCGAGGGCGGTGCGGCTGTAGCCGTGTGGGCAACGGCCGGGACGAGGAGCGCGGTGAAGGCGGCGGCGACTGCGGCGGATCGGGCGAAGCGCACAGGGGTCCTCTCGAAGGTCACGAAGTTTCCGTGATCTTCGTAGTGGCTCCGCCCAGCGGATCGCCCGGGAAAGACGGCCGCTCCACTTGATCGGGTGGCAGGGACGACGGCCGATGCATCGCACCCGCCCGCGCCGCGCCCCCTGTGGGCGCCCTCGCCGCGGCCCGGGACCAGATCGCGTGCCCTCGCGGGTTCGTATGCATCTACCCGACATCAACTTCAACGGCCAGCCCTACGTCAAGCGCGCCATCGACGGGCCGGTGCGGCACCTGCCGGACTACATCCGCAGCAGAGGCAGTTCTGTCATCAACAACAGCAGCCGCACCGCACGCATCTACCAGAAAGAAAACTACTTCGGGCGGCACGTCTGCGTCGGACGCGAGGGCGGCACCATCGGCGACCTGCGCTCCTTCCAGCTCAACGACACCACCCACAGCCTGCGCAACAACGACACCCCTTGCGGCGCCTGAGCAACCCCGGCGGGTCGTTGACGGTGGCTGCGGCACGGCCAGAGCGGCGTGGCGACTGCGATATTCATCCGCTCAGTCTCACAGCCGCGGCCAAGGAGAGCCTGCACGTCTGACTTCCCGTGGCCGCTCACGGCCCGAACCCGGTGTGTGGTTGTTGTCCGCGGACAACAACTGGCCCTTGCGGGCGTTTTGCGCGGTCGGCTTTGACGTGAGGCTAGTAAGGTAGCGCCATGACTGCGCCATACAACCCCAGCGATCGGGAAAAGGTAGTAGCCAAGCTGCCTGCGAGCCTACGTAAGGAACTCAAGGTTCGGGCGGCGGAGCTGGACAGAGATATCCAGGTTGCCGTGACGGAGGGCGTCGAGGCTTGGCTCAAGGCCAAGCCTCGCCCGGAAGTTGACACTCGTGGGGGCTCTTCCTTTTCGACGTACCTCCCAGGCGGGCTGTACGAAAAGCTCAAGCAGTTGTCCAAGCGCCGAGGCATCTCATATAACCAGGGCGTGGCGCAGGCGATCCGGCTCTGGCTCGACAGCAGTCCTTCCCCCCGCCCGAAGCCGGTCCGGGTCACCGGGGCCCGTCGGATCATCTTCGGCAACCAGAAGGGCGGCGTGGGCAAGACGTCGGTTGCGGCCGGCACTGCTCAGGCCCTCGCTGAATCGGGTCACCGCACGCTGCTCATCGACTTCGACCCGCAGGGCCACCTCACCGTGCAGCTCGGTCACAAGATGCTGGACATCGACAGTCCGAGCCTGGCTAAGCACATGCTGGGTGAGGCCAAGGGCGAGCTCCGTGATCTGCTCGTCCCGATACAGGGTGGCGACTTCGAGGACCACCTCTGGCTGTTGCCCTCCTGCAAGGACGCGTTCCTGCTCGACGCCAAGCTGGCCACCAGTCGATTCGTGCGGGTCAAGGAAACCGCCCTTGAGAAGGCACTCGAAGGCCTGGAGCAGGAATTCGACTTCGTCGTCGTCGACTGCCCGCCTAGCCTGGGCTACTCGATGGACACAGCCGTGTACTACTGCCGCACCCGCGAGGGCGAGGACGAGGACACCTCCGGCATCGTGATCGTCGTTCAGGCCGAGGACTCCTCCGCCGACGCGTACGACATGCTCGACGAGCAGATCCAGGACCTTGTTGACGACCTGGACATCGACATCGCTCAACTCGGCTTCGTGGTCAATCTGTACGACGCGCGTAAGGGGTATGTCGCTACGTCGTCCCTCGCCGAGTGGCGCAAGGTCGGCGAACCGCCTGTCATCGCCGTCGTCCCGGAGTTGAAGGACCAGCGCGAAGCTGTTCGCGTGAAGCAGCCCCTCCTGGTGCACGCCCCCTACGGCGAACAGTCGGAGACGATGCGGACCGTGGCGCGAAGGATCAGCGCATGAGCAGCATCGCAGACAAGCTCGGGACCGGATCGTCGTTCAGCCACACTCGCCGGGAACGAAGCGCCCGCGGCAGGGCTAAAGCCATCACGGAAGGCGAGATCCCCAGTTACGAGCTGGTACGGCTCCATCTTGATGAGGTCTCCCCCACCCCCCTCAACCCGCGCCGGAACTTCGGCACCGACGAGGAAAAGACCCGGTTCGGCGAAGAACTCCGCCAGGCACAGCTGGCTGCCTGCGTCGTAGTGACCCGCGGCGCCTATCTGAAACTGTGGCCGGACCACGAGGACCGCATCGGTGCTGCCCTGCACATCCTCGTCAACGGTGAACGCCGCTACCGCAGCGGTGTGCACGTCGGACTTGAAGCCCTGGACTTCGTGGTCCGGGACGAGCTCGCTTCGTCCCGCGAGCAGTTCATAAAGCACCTCCTGGAAGAGAATCTCAACCGGGAAGACTTCGATGTCATCGAGCGCGCCCGCGGCGTCGAGCAACTGGTAAGCGTCTGCGAGGAGCAGTCTGCAAGAGGTGCCCGAGCCCGGGCCGCTGAGCAGCTGGGCAAGGACCGGTCGTGGGTGACCAACCAGCTGGTCCTACTGACCCTCCCGATCGAGATCCAGACGATGCTCAGCTGCGGCACGATGTCCGAACGCGACGGCCGGGCGCTCGCCCGCCACCTGAAGGACAATCCAGAGCTCGATGCGGCCGCCCTCCTGGACCACCTCCAGAAGACCAAGGAGGCCGCTGCCCAGGCCAAGACCGAAGAGAAAGAGGCAGTCACAGCGGTCCGCCAAGGTTTGTTGTCCACGGACAACAAACTCAAGGTGCCCCCGCAGGCCCGCCCCAGTAGCGCAGATCCGGAAGAAGCTCCGGATGAGGGAACGAGAAGGGACCAAGCCAACCGGAACGATTCGTTGTCCGCGGACAACGAACATGCGGAAGGCGGCTCAGAGAAAGATCGCGGGGATGAGCCTCAGGCCATGCGACCAGCAACGTCCCCTGGCACCGCAGACTCCCCCGGCGACTCAGAGCCAGCCAGCTTGCAGGGCCGCCCGCTGCCCTACGACGATCCCGGTCACGTCGCCATGCTCCTGAAACTGAAGATGGATCCAGAGGTCTTCGCCACATGCACCCGCATGATGATGAAAGCCTTGAAGGAACAACAACCCGAAGCCTTCGAGGTGATGGTCCACGAGCTGGCCGAGTAGCCGGGACGCGGCCGTGTGGTAGTTCCGAAGCGATGAAGTGGGCCGTCCGGCCAGCCCGAGGCGATAAGCCGTCGGCGTGTGTGAGTATCCGACCAACGGTCGCGTGAGGTAGAGCGCCGCCGTGTACCACGCGGCTGGCCGCGGTCCTTCTCTGACCGAACCGCTCGCGCAGCAGATCAGCGAGTTCGTCCGGGTACTCCGTTGGCAACTCGCGCAGAACCCCTGAGCCGCAAAAAGGCCCGTACCTCGCCACACATCGCGGCGCGGCACGGGCCTCTTCCGTGTGGTGGTGCGCGTTAGGCCGCCCAGCTCGCAGGCGCGCCTTCGTCAGGGTTGGGGATGCCTGCGGCGGTCGCCGGGGCGGCCGGATGTCGCATGGTGGTGATCGGGACGGCGCCGGGCTCTGTGGCCGGCGCCCACACCATGCGCCAAGTCTCATCCCACTCGCACCCGCAGCCGTGATCGGGATGCTGGTGTCGTAAGAAGACGCCGTTCGTGTGGACGGCGCGCGGAATCCGGGGGATGAGGACCGCCGGGTCGTCGCCCGGGTACAAGTGTAGGTTGCGCCAGCCGTGGACCCGGGCCATGTACGCGTCGGCGGCCGCGATGATGTCGGCCCACCGCTGGTGTCCGAGGACCAGGAAGCCGACCGGGTACAGGTCATCGTCAGCGCCGCCGTCGATCCCGGCGACGAACAGGCCCTGGTGGGCGATGAACCCGTGGTCGGCCGTGCCATCGGCGCAGGGGGTCCAGAGCTGTTCGGCGGGGTGCATGGTGCCGTCGTCGCCCTCGGTGGTCTCGATCTCGCACAAGGGCGGGGCGGTCATGCGCTCACCTCCGTGACGGCGGCGTCCAGGAGCGCCGCGGCTTCGGCCTCGTGCGGGTCGGCGAACAGCTGGTGGTCGCTGACGCTGACGTCGAACGGCTTGAACCTTGCGGCGACGCGGTGGCCGGGCACGAGGGTGGTCTCCCGCCTGTCCAACGTGGCGGTGAGCAGGTCGTAGTCCTGCTGGGAGTGCCGGGTCTGGGTGTACGGTCCGACGCGCAGCGGGGTGAAGCCGTCGAGGCTGCCATCGCGCTTGCGGGCCTCGTTGTAGAGGGCGTAGTGCACGGGGGCCATGCCGACATCGTCAGGCAGGTCGACGACGGCCTGGTCCTCGGGGGAGGGGGCGCCGGGGGCGTGTCCGCGGCAGCGGAGGCGACGGATCATCGGGTGGTCTCCTGCTCGGTGTTGGCGATGCGGCCGCCGGCGGGCGTCTTGAGGACTCGCGGCAGATGGACGTGCAGGTGCTCGACTACGACCTCGCGGCCACAGCCGCGGATTGCTCGGGCAAGGAGTTCGATAAGGCCGCTGGCCCTGTGCCTACCTCCTGCACAGCCGATGGCGATGCGGCGGGGGCCGGCGGGCAGGTCGGCGTAGTCGGCGAGGTTGGCGAGCAGTTCGCGGGCGCCGGGGGTGTTCAGGACGACGTCCTGGACGCGGGGGTTGAGGCCGTCGAGGTCGAGGATGTCGCGGGCGGCGGCCGGGTCGCGGAGCCGGTCGCGGACGTCTTCGATCCGGTCGGCGGCGGGCGGGACGGGGGAGCCGTCCGGGCCGGTGGGCAGGTGCAGGTAGCCGAACGAGGTCAGACAGATCGGGCGCAAGGGTGAGCCTCCTGCTCGGTGGTAAGGGGCGTGCGGAACACGCGGAGCGCCGCGCCCTGCGGGGAAGGGCGGGGCGCGGCGCTCCGGGGGGCTACTGGGTGGGGGTGACCACGAGGAACTGGTCGGTGCGCAGGTCCATCACGACCTGAGCCGGTGTGCCCTGGGCTCGTTGGGCGGCGGCGTATTCGTCGGCGGACCAGGAGCCGCGGGGGTGACCGGCGGGGAACCTCTCCAGCACGGTGCGCTGTGCGGTCGTCATCGCGGGTCGCGTTCCTCGTAGGCGTCGATCAGGTCGCTGATCGCGTCGGGGTTGGCGGCCTCACCGACCCACCGGCCGGACACGGTGAAGACCGGGACCTGGTCGCGGTCGGCGTCGAAGACCGCCATGTAGGTGCCCCAGCGCTCCAGCACGAGGTCGTAGAGCACGGGGGCCGGGGCGGCCTCGAGGACCTCCAGGGCGTCGACGGTGAAACGGGCCGGGGCGGTGGGGTCGTCGGGCTGGACGACGATGCCGGTGACACGCAGCAGGTCGCCAGGCTGGATCTCGCGCAGGAGTACGTCGGCGATGCGCGGGTCGGCGGTGGTGCAGACGTAGACGGTGTCGGGGGTGTCGGGCGCGATGGTGTCCGCGTCAGCGGGGGAGTGGATCAGGTCGAACGTCGCGGTGCCCCAGCCGCTGCCGGGGGCCGGGATCGCGTCGACGTAGCCGTCTATGGCGAGGTGCGTCTGGGGGTTCATCAGCGGGCCTCCGCCCGGGGCTTGGTGGAGCGAGGGGAGCGGGGTCGGGTCGGGCGCTTCTGTGCGAGCACCAGGAGCTCGCGGTTGCGCCGTTGCTCTGCGGGGGTGAGCGGCCAGGCCTTCGCGCCGTCGCGGTGCCACAGCGGCGAGGCCGGCGGCTCCGGGTAGGCGAGGGCGTGGTCGACGTCGCGGTGGGTGCTGCTCATGGGTTCCTCCAGATGGAGGTCAGGCGTGGTCGTCTTGGCCCTTGGACTTGGATTTGGGCTTCGGCGCGAGGTCGGAGGCGAATCGCCCGAGGCGGGCCTCAACGGGGTTGGCGGTGAGCCAGTCCTCCGCGCAGGCCTTGTGCGCGGGCTCGCCGGAGTGGGAGCGCATGGGTGTGGGCCGGCCGCACAGCGTGCAGGGAAGGTTCTGCCAGTGGTCGAAGTGCTGGCCGTCGCGCCAGACGAGAAGCTCGCCGGGGGCCGGGATCAGGCCCGGCTCGAACGGCGGCTTCTCCTTCGTGCGTGCCTTGCGGGTCACGGCCGGAATGCGGGCAGCTGCTGGAGCACGCGCTCCAGGAGGTCCGGCGTCGGTTTCCAGGGCACGACCTGTCCGCGCGCGGGGACGGGCAGGGGGAGTTCCTGGACGTCGTCGAGCACCAGGTGCCAGGCGCCCGGGTGCGCCCACGGCGAGCAGAGCGGCGCGCCGTCGGGGTCCTGGTGGCAGTCGGTGATCCGGGCGACGCCGACCACGGCGCCGGTGACCAGCTGGCGGTCGCGGATCGTGCGGCCGATCAGCGGGATCCGCAGGGCGGGCCGGTCGACGGTCTTGCTGGTGTGCAGCAGCACCCAGCCGGTCCGCCACCGGCCGGGACGGTTCTCCACCGTCTTGGCCCCGGCGAGGATGCAGGCCGCGTACGGCTGCCGGATGCTGATGCCCCGGATCCAGTCGCCCTCGGGCAGGGTCGCGGTGCTCATGCGGCCCGCCCCCACGCGGCCGTGCCCGGACGTCCGACCCGGCGCCCGTTGATGGACGGGACCGTGGTGTGCGCGGGAGTGGCAAGGGTCGCGCGGCCGGAGTGCTTGCCGTCGTACAGCGCGGTGTCGGCCGCCCTCTGCAGGGCGGTCAGGTCGCGGGTGCCAAGGGTGTCGGGGGTCGCGGCGCCGACCGAGGCGGCGACGTCGACGGTGCGGCCGTCGTCCAGGACTACCGGCATGTGCAGCATCCGGACCAGCTGCGCGAGGCGCTGCTCCAGGAGCGCGGCAGGCACCTGGACGACGGCGGCGAACTCATCGCCTCCGAGGCGGCCGGTGGCGGCGCGCGGGCCCGCCCACGCGGTGAGCCGGGCGCCGAACGCGGCGAGCACGGCGTCCCCGGCCGGGTGCCCGACCGTGTCGTTGATCTGCTTGAAGTGGTCGGCGTCGACCATGACCACGGTCGCGCTGTCGCCGTGCCGGGCGAGAATGCGGCGGGCGCGGGCGGTGTAGGCGTCGCGGCGCAGCAGACCGGTCAGCGGGTCCTTCTCCTTGGCGGCGATCTGCTTGAGCAGCACAATCGCGTGGACGGCCCAGCCGGTCAGCGGGACGGCTGCGGCGGTGATCAGGAGGGTGCGCGGGCCGAACCGGCCCGTCGTGTGCAGGACGGAGTCCATACTGAGGATCTCCCTCTCGTCTGTACGGGTTGGGGGCCCGGGGCGGCCGACGTGGTTACCAGGCCGATGGCGGCCGTCCCGGGGCAGAGCTACAGCTCGAAGGGGCTGGAGTTGAGCCAGCTGTACAGGCTCCTCCAGGGGCCGGCCTTCGCGGCGGCCCAGTCGAGCTCCCAGCCGGGCCGGTAGCCGCAGGCTCCCTAGCCGTCCGGCAGCCCGTGGGGATCTCGAGTCCGGCCGCCGTCGCGGCGCGTGCCGCGTCGTAGACCTCGTGTGCGATCCGTACGGCGGCGCTTCGGCTGTCGGCGCGGCCGGTGAAGACGTGCACGCTGCTCAGGCTTCTCTCGCTTCCGTTCGCTTTCGTGGTTGAGGGGCCACTGCGGCCGCCCCGAGCCCGGCGGGTGCGGATCCGGGGCGGCAGAGTGCGCTCAACGCGAAGGAGGATGGGGTCAGCTGGCCCTCTCGATGCCGTCGCGCAGGTGGGTCCGCGCTCGGGCCAGCAGCGAGCCCTGGTCGCCGTCCACGCCGGTCAGTGCGTCGGTGAGAGGGTGCGGCGGGGGTGGCGAGCCCGGCGATTCCGACTGGGGAAGGGCAGGTGGCAGTCCGGGCAGCCGTGGAACCAGTGCTCGCGGTCGGGGAGTTCGGCCGGGGCGAGCGGGTGCGGCCCGTCGGCGGCGCGGCTCACGCGCGGAACGCGCAGGGCGGGCCATCGATTTACTGACCCGCGTGCAGGAACCTCCAACCGCGCCAGTTCCAGAACTTGGGGCGGTTCTCGATCCTCTTGGTGCCAGTCAGGATGCAGGTGGCGTGCGGCTGCTGGGCGGTGATACCGCGGATCCAATCGCCCTCGGGCAGGGGCGCGGTGCTCATACTGTCGCGCTGTCTCCGTGGGCCTCCGGCTCCAGCCCTTCCGCTTCCACGACTTCCTCGCAGCCGGAGGCGAGGTTGGTCTGACGGTCGGCCAGCTCCTGGTGGGCGTCGAGGAGTTCTACCAGGTGGGCTGGTCCGGAGAGGATGGTGGTGCCCTCGCCGGTCTCCAGGGTGTACTGCTGGCGCCAGCCCACCGATCGCTTGGTGCCGAGGTCATGGTGGTCGGGCTGGTAGCGCAGGTACAGGCCGGGGGCGAGGTAGCAGGTGGCGGTGCCGTCTTCGTAGCCGTGCCACAGGTCATCGCTCGGAGCGGGGGTGTACAGGCCGCATCGGTACCAGTGGGCCTTGGCTTTGTACGCGGCGTCGAGGGCCGTCTGCGCGGCGACGCGGGGACGGACTTCGCCCACAGCTGTGGCCAGCGGTTCCGACGCGGCGCGGGATGGGGAACCGGTGAGGTGGTAGAGCACGCCTTCGGTGACGATGGCTGCGGTCAGTCCGGCGGCCACGCTGGCGACGAGGCGGCTGGTGGAGCCGTGATGGTCGGTGGTGTGGGCGTGGGTGTAGCGGCCGACGGCGGTTCCGACGACAACTCCACCGACCATGGTGATGCTGTCGAGGACGCTCTCACTGACGGTGCGTCCGGTGATCTTGGTGGCCACTGGGTTCTCCTTCTCTGGTACGGGCCGGAGCTGTCCGGTCCTCGGCGCTGTCCCGGCCGCGGGGTGTCACGGTCGGGACGGCACCGGGGGCCGTCAGGGGGGGCAGAGGGGGTCACCTCGAGGCGGCGACGGCGGCGGCGATCGTTTCCGCGAAGTGGTGGAACGCCTGGTCAAGGGCGTAATTTCCGCCCAGCGGGCCGCCCAGGGTGTAGAAGTTGCCCTTGCCGGTGGCCTCGGCGAGGGCCTTGAGATGGATCCGGCGGTCCGCCCACCAGTGAGTGCTGGCCGACAGGGCGAGCGCGGCGGCAACCCGGCTGGGCTTCAAGCCCAGGCCGAGCGCGCGGGACCCGGCGGCCAGGACCAGGGCCTGTGTGGCGGTGTAGGTAGCGACGTGTGCGGTGCAGGCCAGACGCCCGGCCCGGCTGAACTGTCCCTTGGTGGCTGCTTGGTAGTCGGACTGGATCCAGTGGTCGCCCAGATCTGCTGCCATGCGCAGCAGGGCGTAGGCGGCGGCGAAGCGTGCGGCTCGATCGGCCATCTTGAGGTACTCCTCATCTCGCGTGTCGGGGTGCAGGGTCTGAGCGGATGCGGTGACCGCCCTCGGGCGTCACGGCTGGGTGTGGGGGGTTTCGAAGACTTCGCCGCGCTAGATGTCCAGGAAGTTCAGGCGCCGACGGGGGTCGTCACCGGTGTGCCCCGGTGGCTGTGGTGAGCGCGGAGGCGAGGTGCACGGTGAGGAAGCCCTCGGCGTGCAGCTGGTCGGCGGTGGGCAGTTGGACCTGGAGGTCGTGCAGCACATGGCTGGGCACGACGCGCTCGCGCGCGGCGTTCTGCGCCTGCGCCGTGGCGAGCGGCACATCGAACAGGACCGCCACGACGGGGCGGTGCCAGTAGCGGGCGCGGGCCAACAGTCCAGCCCGGACGTGTGCGAAGACGTTCGTGGCGTCCACCACGGTGGTGCGGCTGCGGGCGAGGCGGGCGTCCAGGAGCAGGTTCTGGATCTGGGCGGCGACCGGGGTGGCCGACTGGTCCGTCATGTCGTCGGTCGCCGCCAGTCGGTACTCGTCCAGGCAGACCCGCCAGCTGGGCGGGTACTGGGCGGCGAAGGTCGACTTGCCGCAGCCGGGGACGCCGACCAGTACGGCGAGCGTGCCGTCGGCGAGGGGGAGGCGGCTGCCCGGAGGCAGGGTGGGCGCGGTGTCCGGCGTGATCACGGGTGGGCTTCTCCTTCTGAAGGACCCTGGAAGGACGCGGTGCTGACCGGTCGGCTACTACCGGCCCCGAGGCCTGCGGGGCGGGTTTCGGGGGCGGTGGAAGCGGGCCGGGTCAGACCGTGCGGACGCTGCCGTTGTGGGTGCGGGTGCGGATGTCGAGGTCCTGGCGGCCGCGTACGCCGCGCAGGGTGGTCGATCCGTTGTGGCTGCGGACCTCGATCCGGCCGGTGGCCTGCGGAGTGGCGGCGAGGTCCAGGGTGCCGTTGTGGCTGATCACGCGGGCGCCGTGGCCGCTGTAGCTGTCGATCTTGGTGTGGCCGTTGTGGGAGTCGATGTCGACCGATTCCTGGATGGCGTCGAAGGTGTAGTTGCCGTTGTGGCCGGTGACCTTCACGCGGCCGACGACGCCGGCGGTGACGTGTCCGTTGTGGGTGTCCATGCGCAGGGCGGCGAGCGGGCCGGTGACGTTCAGGTGGGCGTTGTGGGTGCTGGCCTTGACGCCGGACCCGGCCGGGAGAGTGACGAGGACCTCGATCGGACTGGAGGGGACCGAGCCGTTGAAGTCGCCGACGTACATGTCGCCGTTGACGATCCGCACGCCGGTGACCGAGCCGTGGACGGTGCCGACGCTCTGGTACACCGTGGTCCGGCCGTCCCGGCTGGTGACGGTCTGGGGGACGCCGGTGGCGCTCTCGGTGTCGGGGACGCGGATGGTGAGCTGGTCGCCGTCGAGGGAGATGGTGCTGTCGCGTACGGCGTCGGCGGAGGGGCCGGTCTTGTCGTCGGTGCGCACCGTGACGCTGGGAACGGTGGCGGTCGGGTCGACGGTCACCTTGATGAGGCCGGACGGGCAGGTGATGTCGGCGAGGTACGGCTGGCCCGCGGGTGCTTCTCGCCTGGTCCGCTGACCGGTGGGCTGTGCGGCGGTAGGGCTGGGGCCGTTCGTGAGCAGGGCGATGACCTCGGCGGCCGCCGCGGCGGGGAGATTGTGCCGACGTGCCAGCTCGACGGCGGGGTCCTGGCTGGCGGAGATGGCGCGCTGGTAGGTGGCGCGGAAGCCTGGGAGGCGCTTGTCGAACGCGGCCTGGACGAGCTCGGTTGCCCACGACTCGCCCTGCGCGACGGACTGTGTGACGGCCTGCTGGAACTCCGCCTCCGCCTGGTCCTCGGGCATGGTGGAGGCGATGGTGAGGAAGAGGCTGGTCACCATCGTGGCCGTGGGCTCGCTGACGCCGTACTCGGTCATGAAGTCGCGGATGAGTTCGTCGCGGTCGCCGGTGGTGAACACGGCGAGCATGTCCTGGTTGAACACGGGTTTCCCCTCAGCTGGTCAGGTGATTGGTGCGCAGGGCGGTCAGGCTGCTGTCGAAGGTGCCGACGGGATGTAGGAGCCGGGGTCGGCGGGGGTTCCGTCGAAGCACTCCAGGCAGCAGCCGAGTTTCTTCGAGAGGCAGATGTAGAAACGCCTCCGGCACTGGCCACAGGTCTGCCGAGCTGCCATCGCCTGATCGAGGGCCCACTCCTGAGCGAGCGTCGGCACCCGCTTGGGCACCGCCAGGTCGACGCGGAGCAGGAAGCCGCGGGTGGGGTGGGTGCACGACAACTGCGGCCGGGTGGCGCACAGCTTGCAGCGCAGGATCGCGACCGGACCCCCGTTGTCGCCGGGGCTAAGGCCCATGTCCCGTAACTGCCGCCTGGTCACGAGCCCTTCGGGCACCGTGCTGCGGTCGTACTCGGGCAGTCCTGCTTCGCCGCGCGGCACCCGGTTCACCTCGCGGCGGCGGCGCTTCTTCCTCGGGCGCGGCATCACCTGCTCCAGGCGCCGGGCAGCCGCTCGGGGCGGTGCGGGTAGCGGGGGCCGGGGCGCTGCGGGCGGGACCGGCCGATCCGGCGGCGCGGGCGGGGAATGAGCACGAGCGGTTCCTCCAACGGGTCGATGGGGACAGCGCTGCGCCCCGCCGACGTCGTGCTGGTGTCGGCGAGGCGCGTGGGCGGTGCAGGCTGCCCGGAGGCGGTCAGCGGATCTCGTTGCGGGTGTGGGCGAAGAACGCGCCGCGCGTGGTGCTGTGGTTGTGGATCTCGGTGCGGTGGGTGATCGGGGCCTCGAAGACGTTGTTGGTGACGGCCGCGCGGGCCTTGCTGATCGCGCCGCCGATGGCGGTGGCGAGCATCGCGATGCCCGCGAAGGGCAGGGTGACCATCAGGACACCGTTCAACGTGACGGACGACAGACCTTGGAGCGCGAGCCAGGCCCCGCAGCCGATGCCGGTGACCCCTGCGCCCACGCCGATGGAAGCCACCGCGATCCCGGCCGCCCAGGCCGGGACGATCCGGTGGTCCTCCTGCCGCACGGGCGGGGTGGTACCGAAAGCCGGCGGCTCGGTGGTGTCGCGGAACGAGGTGGGGTGGTGGCGTACGGGCTTGCCCGCCCATTCGTCGAGCAGGCGGCGGGCTTCGGCTGCGGCCTCGGACTCGGGCATGCCGGGCCGGGGGGTGTTCAGGTGGTCCATCGGGGGTCTTCCGATCGCGCGGGAAGGGGGGCACCCTCCTGGCCGAGGTGGCCGGGAGGGGGCGGGGGAGTGGCCGCGCGCAACGGCGGAGGGGCCGCCCGGTCAACTCCGGCGGCGCCCTTCGGCGTCGTGCGTGGTGGTGCGGGCTGTCAGGCGGGGGTGTAGTTCAGTGCCCCGCAGTTCCAGCAGTCCCATTCGGCGGGGACTTCGACCAGGTCGCAGCAGTCACTGCCTTCGCCGTCCACGACGCAGTCCTCGCCGCAGTCCCAGCAGGTGAAGTGCAGGTGCGCCATGCCCTCGTCCTTCCCCGTGATCGCGATGGGGTTCGACAAGAGCATGCGCCGGATTCCGGGGATTTACAGCCGGGTTGGGGAAGTCGGCCGGGCCTTCGGGGTCAGAAGCTGGAGATCAGTCCGGCGAGTGAGGCGAGGCCGCTGTTGATGGTCGGGGCCAGGCCGGTCGCGGCGATGGTGAAGCCGAACAGCGTGCAGGCCAGTGCAGAGCCGACACGGACGTAGCCGCCCTTGACCAGGACGACAACGATGATGCCCAGCAGTGCGGCGGCGGAGATGGACAGGGCCATGGTGGTGATGCTCCTTCAAGGGGGCAGGGTTGGGGCGGCCGCGCTCGGGCGGTCCGGCTCCGTGCATGGGTGGGTGTGATCAGGCGTCGGTGAGGCTCTTGATGGCCTCGAGTGCCTGGCGGGGGGAGGTGACCTGCTCGGAGCGGCGGCCGCCGCCCTTGGAGCCGCGCCCGCCTCCGCCCTTGCCTCCGCCTGCGCCGCGCCGGCGGGGGCGGCCCTCGTCCTCGTCGTCCTCGTCGGGCTCGGGCCAGAACTCACCGGGCCTCGGCTCGGGCTCGTTCCAGTCGAACCACAGGCCTCGCTTGGTCAGCTCGCTGATCTCGTGGTCGGTGAGCCGGTTGACGTCGTCGGGGAACAGCTCGGAGAGGTCGGTGTCGAAGTCCGCGTACAGCGACCGCATGAGCACGGCGCGGCCGTTGTCGAGGATGATGACCGCGACACCGCCGGTGCTGACGCCGTTCTCCGGGTCCGCTTCGCCGCGCATGGCCCGCTCGATCGCGGAGCCTTCGCTGCGGGAGTAGCGGGCCGGGATGGTCGGCACGTCGTAGGCGTTCTCCATGGTGCCCTCCGCCGCCTTGCGGGTGGCGGCGGGCGAGCCCATGTTGAAGATGACCGGGCGCGAGTTCTGCCGGAGGTTGTCCTTCATCTCCGTGGAGAACCCGTTGTGTGCGAACGGGCTCTGTCCGGCCGGGTTGAAGCTGACGCCGTACTTCAGGCCGGTGACCGTGAGGTCCTCGCCGTCCTTCTGGATGAAATCGCCGAAGTCCGCGTCCTGCGCCGCGGTCATGAACTCGTCCGCGTACACGTTGAGCTGCCGGTACGGGCAGCGCGGGTCGCCCGGTTTGTAGTCGTGCGGCTGGCCGTCGTGCGGCCAGGGCATCTCCGCCCTGATCTCGCAGAGTGCTTTCGCCGCCCGCAGCGAGCGGGCCATCCACAGGGCGTTCGATCCCTGCCGGTCGATGTACCTCCCGAGCACGGTGGTCTTCTCGTCCTTGCGGACGGTGGACAGCCACACCACCTGGCCGTCCAGGGACTGGGCGGCCATGTTGATCGCGAAGAACTGTGTCTTGCCGGAGCGGGACACCCCGAGGGTGAGGCCGTGGGCGGGGGCGTTCTTGTCGTGCTGGTACACCATGGTCTTCACCGGCTGGCCAGTGATGGTGAACCCGCACACGTACATGCCCTTGGTGTCCGGGGTGAGCAGCTCTCGGGTGGCGGGGAAGATCGCGCTGAGTGGCGGGGTGTCGAACGCGCTGATCAGGAACTCGGCGCCGTCGATGAGGACGAACACGCAGGAGTCGTCCTCGGGCAGGTCCAGCGCACGGCAGACCTTGGGCAGGTCGATGCGCGGCGACTCGGTGGAGTCGCTCATCTTCGCCCGGTAGAAGGTGACCCCGCGCTCGTTGTCGCGGGTCTTGTGGACCAGTTCGGAGCCGGGGGCGCCGCCCTTGGGGCGGGCGACCCGGTCGATCCAGCGCTCCTGCGCGGTCGGCTTGGCGCGGCGCCGGGCGTTGGCGTCGGGGGTGATGCGGGCCTCCAGCCATCCGGGGCCGCCCTGGCGGCCGGGCTGGATGGCGACCTCCACCAGGACGACGTCACCGGAGTGCACGCCGAACGGCGCGGCGACATCGGCCTCGTTGAGGCCGGTGATCGGCCGTCCCGTCTCCGAGGCGCGCAGCAGGATCGTCATGTCGTGCTGCATGCCGGGGTGCCGGGTGGCCTTGACGATGTGCGTGCGGCCGGGCATCCCGGCCTGCTCCCACAGCATCCGGGCGTCGCGGGTGAGCAGGTCGGCTCCGTCGTCCGGTACGGCCGGGGGCGGCTCGGGCGCTTCGGCCGGCGCCAGCTGGGGGGCCTGGGCCGGGGCCTGGGTTGCGAGCGCGGGGCGGTGGCGGCGGCGGGTGTGCCGGGAGAACGGCATCACCAGACAGCCGGCCGCCGCCCATCCGGCGGCGAGCAGCCCGTCCATCCAGCACGGGCCGAAGCCGGTGGTGTACCCGGCGGCGACGTCGACGGCGGCGGCCAGGACCAGCGGAGACCAGCGCAGGATCTTGCGCCCGGCGCCGGGCTTGTCGCTCTTGGCGGCCAGGACCCAGCCGCCGATCCCGGCGGCGCCGGCGAGCTGCACGACCTGGTTGGCGGGGCTGTCGGGGTAGAGGTTCGGGGCCACGGCCAGCACGGGCGCGGCAAGGGTGTAGGCGAGGCGTTCGAGCGTGACACTGCGCGGCGTGGCCACCGGTCTTCTCCTTCGGGAACAGCCGCGGGCGGCCCCGCAGGTGACGCGGTGCCGCCTGCGGCGGGGTGGGTGGGGGAGGGGGTCAGCGGTTGAAGAATCCGGGTTTGGGTGTCTTCTCGCGCCGGTTGGAGCGGATGTCGTCGGTCGCGCCGTAGAGCTTGGCGTGGGTGCGCCGCGTCTGGTCGGTGAGGTCGCCGGTCTCCTGGGCCATGGCGGCCAGCGTCTTCATCTCGAGCGCGGCGCCGGTCAGGGCGCTGGCCACGTTCTCGGTCAGGGCGACGAACTTCGAGTCCAGGTCGGCGTGCTCGATGTCGGTCGCGACGCCGTCGACGCGGTTGGCGTCGGCCAGCATGCTGCGGCGTAGGCCCTGGAGCTCGATGGCGGCGTCGTCCAGTACCGCGCCGAGCTTCCTCAGCTTGACCTGGGTGGCCTTGAACTGGTTGCCGTCATCGGCCGAGCCAGTGGCGCCGGTGTTATGGGGTGCGAGGTCGCTGCTCATCAGCGGGTTTCCTTTGAGGTCTAGTCGTGGTGGGCGGCGGCCGACGCGTGCCTGAGGCCGGCGTCTTCCTTCGCGTTCATGTCCTCGCCGTAGACGCGGGCGACCGACTCGGCCGCGATCCGGGTGGCCTCCCGTGCGTAGCCGCACTGCTCGCTGCACCGCTTGGCCTGCTCTTTCATGCGGGCGGCGGCGTCGGCCAGGTCCGCGACCAGGTCGGTGACCTCGGCGGTGATGTTGTGGTCGCCCGCCAGGTCGTCGGCCATCTTTTGCAGGGCGTCGGCGACTCGGCTGAGGGCCTCCACCAGGGCTTCGGCGCGCTCCTGCTTGGAGACGGTCTGGATGGCGATCTTCGCCATCTCCATCAGGTACTCGTCGAACGTGATGTCCGTTCGGTGCTGGGCGGCGAGACCACCACCCCCGCCGGACGGCCTGCTGGTCCTCGGGCTGCTCATGCTGCTCCCTTCCGTGCTGGTCGGTCGGCTGGTGCCGGGCCGTGCGGTGTGTTTCTCCGGCGCGGGTGACAGGCCCCGCACGCCGGTCGTGACGCCTGCGGGCTCGTCGGGGATGATCTCCGCGTCGACGATGTCGTCGTCGTCTTTCGCGGCGCCCTTGGGTGGCGGGCGGGTCTCGTGCCCGGGCCACTCAGCCGTCGGGGCGGATTCCTCCTCGCCGAACGGGCTGCCCGCCGGACGGCCACGTCGGCCGGCACGCCACCAACGACCACGCCCGGCCCAGCCGGCCCAGCCGGTGCGACCGGCGCGGCGGGTACGTCCGTCCGTGCCGCCCGCGCGCCGGCGCCGGAACCGCCACCGCTTCCTGGCACCGTCGGACGCCCTGTCACCTGCCGTCGACTCCGACTCCGGCGTTTCACCCGCCTCGCCGTCCTTCGTGGCGCCGGAGGCCCCGTCAGGTGCGTCCTCCGTGTCCTTGGCGTCCTTGTCCTTGGTCAGGTTCACCTTCTCGGTCCCGGCCGCCTTGGCGTCCTTCGCGTCCGCGGCGGCCTTCGCGTCGGCGCGGCGCTTGTCCCAGCGGCGCTGGGCTTCCTCGCCGACGGCCTGGCCCAGCGTGGTGCGGCCCGGCTCGGACGACGCGGCGGCTTCCCGCTTCGCCTTCCGTGCCTCGTCCCGCTCCTGGCGCTTGGCCCGGCGGTCCTCCCACACCTGCTGCCGCTGCGCCCGGGCCTGGTCGCGGTCCCTGCTCCGGTCCGCGACACCGGCGGTGTGCCCGGCACTGCGCCGCTCCTGCCGTGCGGCCTGCCAGGCTCCGGCCCGCTCCTGGCGGCCGCGGGCCCGCTCGGCACGGGGCGGCCGCGGGCCCGCTCGGCACGGGCGCTGGACGCCGGGCCGTGCTGCGCCCGGCCGGCGGCGTCTCCCCTCGAGCCGGCGCTGCGGCGGGAACTGCCAGAGCCCGCCTGAGCGCCTTTCGAGCCCCCGGGCGAACCGGTGCGCCCGGGCCCGGCTGTTCGGCCGCCAGAGGATCGGTCAGGGCCCTTCCCGCTGCCTTTTACGCCTCCGCTTCCCCCGGACGAACCGGAGCCGGAACGGCTGCCAGTGGCACCGGAGTTGGCTCCGCGGGAGCCGCTGGAGCGGTTCGGCCCCGGGCTCGAGCTGTTGCGGGACGGACCGCTGCCGCCGCCGCGGGAGGACCCGCCGCCGGCCTTCGAGCGGCCCTTGTCCGCCCCCAGGCCGGAGCTGGACGGCTTCGTGCGGTCGGCATCCGCCTTTCCTCGCGCCGCCGCCTTGTCGCCCTTCGCTTTCATCATCGCGGTGTGGAGCTTTCCGTTCTGCTCCATCATCGCGACTTCCTGCGCGGTGCGGCCCTCCAGCAGCGCCACCTTCCGTGCTATTTCAGCCTCACGGAAAGGAGCTTCACCTTCATGAAGAGCACGCATCTTTTCGAGCCGGAATTCGAGCCAGTCACCGAGACGGTCAGCGAGAGAACGAGGCTGTCCGTATTCACCTTCCTCGTATTCATTTTCCTCGTATTCGCTGTCGCCTTCACCGCTTTCCGGTGCGGTAATTCCTTCGGAACGCAGCGCCGTGGACGGGTCCGGAGGGGCCGGAATCGGCGGCAGTTCCATCGTCGTTTCCTCCGGGGTCTCCGGGGGAGCGGTTGGAATGTCTTCCGGCGGCGGAATGGTGTCGATGAAATCCGGGGTCGGTGGCAGCGAGTACGTGGAATCGCCGCTCCACGGGCCGTGGACCACGCTTCCGCCGCCGGTGTCGTCGGGCTCGTCGGACATGCGCACCTCCCTTCCAGGGGGACTTGACAGACAGTGGGGTCTCGTGTGCACGCGCGTGCACGTGCACGTGTGCACGCTTTACGCGCGCGAGGCCCCGCCGGAGCCCGGCGGGACCTTCGTGGGTGACGCTCAGTGATGCGGACCGTGCTGCTTCAGGACGGTGTCCGCGTACTGCATGAGGTGGTCGAACAGCCGCGGATCGCCCGCCCGCCGCTTCTCCAGCACGAGCTTGAAAAGGCGGCAGACCAGCGTGAACGCGGCGATGACATCGCCGCGCCCGGCCTTGATTTCCTTGGTGATTACGGACCGAGTAACGCGAAGCCAGAATTCCATCCGGCCGATTTCCCCGCGACTTTCGATCGCCTTGCGCTCTTCGTCCTGCAGCCAGCTATTCCGCCCTTGAATGGAGCGTTCGGCGCTGCTGAGGGGGCGCGTCACGCCGACTCCCTCTTACCGAGGTCGTAAATCGACGTAGGACCACCATACCCGGAATTCTGGCTCTGCGCACCCTGCTGCGGCGGAGCGGGCGCGGCCTGGAGGCTCGGCGGGTTCTTCTTCCGCTGCCTTTCCAGCTCCCTTTCCTTCCTGTCCTTGATTGCATTCACCACGGCCTCGTCATGGGCGCGACGCTTGTAGGCGCTCTTTTCGAGGCCTTCGGTGAGGTCATTCAGGTTCTTGAGGACCTGTCCGAGGGCCTTTTCCACGGGCATCGCGCGCAGCCTGGCGTGGTACCAGCGGTCGCCCTCCACGTGCGTGTCCCGCAGGTGCACGCGGGTCTCGTGCGCGAGGGTCTCCAGGTTCTTGCCGATGTCCAGCAGGACCCGCTGGACATCGGCCAGGTACCGGGCGGTTGCTTCCGGGTTCTGCGCGACGTCACGCAGAGGGGAGTAGGTCGGGTCGTTGGTGCCGTTCACAGCGGGGATTCCCTCCTGGTGTGCTGGTGGGGCTGGACTGCTTCCGGCAGTCGCAGCGAGGGTCAGCCCACTTCCGATGGGCTGGCCCTCACTGGTGTGTGCCGGACTCGGATCAGGTGAGGTGCTTGTCCGCGTCCTCGGGGCGCAGCAGGCCGGCCTTGGAAAGCAGGCGTACCGCGCGGGTGTTGTTGACGGAGAGCTGGTTGCGGACCTGGTAGAGCGTCACGAACCCGTCCCCGCCGCGGGGGAGGTTCTGTACGAGCGGCAGGAGCTCCTCGTCCGTCCGTACAGGCGTACCGGGACGCTCTGCGCCCGCCGTACTGCCCGTTCCGGTTGCGCCACAGGACGCGGCGTCCGTACCTGTACGGGCACCGGGAACGCCCTCGCCGCCAGGCTGTGTACGGACGCTGATGGCGCCGGTGCGTCCCTGTACGGCCGCGCTGGCCGTCCCGGTACGCCCACCGGCCGCCGTACCTGTACGCGCCCCCCTCTCAGAGGGGGTGTGTACGCCACCTGTACGGTCGCTGTACGCCCTGGTCACCGCCGTTTTGGTGCCGCCGTCGTGCGGCGGGTGCGAGGCGGGACGTGCAGGGTCCGTACCGTCCCATCCAGCGCCCGTGCCGTCGGCGCGAACCGCATTGTGCGCGGCGTACAGGCCGCGGCTCGCGCCCTCTGTACGGCTGGACGATGCGGTGTCCGTCGCGTCGGTACGCCGGTCCGTACCTGTACGGGCGGCCATTCCGTTTCCGCCGTCCGTACCTGTACGGGCGGCGGAACCGGCCTTGCTTCCGTGCCCGTCCGCACCGTCGTCGTGCATGAGCGAGTGGACGCGCCAGATGACGGCCACGAAGATCAGCACGACGAACGTCGTCAGCCACCACGGAGCGGAGTGCCCCTCGGGCACGAGGTGCGCCTGCTCCGACAGGTGGAAGACCACGTTGGCCGATGCCATCAGCGCGAGCGCCGCCCCGATGTCCTTCTTGGTGCGGAACGCGGTGACGCAGTAGACGTCGATGGACACCGGCAGCAGCGGAGCGACGTACGGGTTGATGCCGACCATGCAGGCCAGCTCGTACTCGCCGGAGGCGGCCAGGCCGACGCCGGCGGCGAGCGCGATCCACGGAGCCGTCCTCCACGCTTTGCGGCTGAGCTTGTGGTGCCAGCCGCGCCATCGGGAGTTGGCCCGCTTGGCCTCGCGGGCCTCATCGAGCATCCGGCGGGCGCGGGCCTCATCGGCCTGCGCCCGGTCGGCGATGCCCTTGGCCTTGCGCTCCGCCTCCGAGGTGATGCGGTCGGCCTCCTTCTGGGCGGCCTCCCGCAACTGCACGGCGACGGTCTTGGCTTCCTGCCGCAGGCGCTCACGCTGCGTGTCACACGCGGTCTTGAGTCCGGCGAGTTCGTCGGCGAGGGCCTTGCGCTTGTCAGCGGCCTCCACGTCGAACTGTTCGGTGAGCTTGCGCAACTGCTCGCGCAGCTCGGAACGGCTCTGCTCCGCCTCGGTGTGCGCGGCGGCGACGTGGGCGTCGGCCTCGCGGCGCCGCTCGCCGGCGGCCTTGACCGCGTCCGCGTACAGCGCCTCCGCCTCACCCCGCCGACCGTCGTACTGATCGGCGGCCGTCTTGGCGAGCTGGGCGAACCGCTCACGGGCCTGGTCGACCTCGCGCTGCGCCGCAGCCAACAGTTCGTCGGCCTGCTCCTGGGCGCGGGCGAGGATCTGGCCGGCATCGGTGCGGCGCTGGCCGACCAGGGCGCTGATCTCGGTGAGGTCGGCCTCGGCCAGGCGGCGGAGCTCGGCGACCGCGGTGGCCGTGGCCTCGCGGTCGGTGGTGGCCAGCTCGGTGAGGTCGGTGACCTGCGCGCGGGCCTCCGCCACGAGGGTCTCGGCACGCTCGCGTGCGTCGGCCAGGAGCTGATCGGCCTCGCCGCGTGCCGCCTCAAGATCGGACCTGGCCGCCGTGCGGTGGGCGGTGGCCTCCCGGTCGGCATCGGCGGTGATACCCGCAGCGCGGCTCTGCGCCTCGGTCAGCAGCGCCGCGACCTGCTCGTGAGTGTCGGTGACGGTGCGCGCGACGGCCGACTCCGCGGCCGTTTGGACGCATGCGGCCTGCTCACGCGCGAAGTCGATGATGTCAGCGGCCTGGTCGCGGGCGTCCGCGACCCGGGCGAGTGCCTCCCAGTCCGTCCCCGGCTCCACCAGGCCGACCGGGGCCGGAACAACAGGGGTGGTGGAGGCGGTGGGCGGCGAAGCCGGGCGGGTTGCCGCCGGCTTCTTGCGGGCGGAGGGCCTCTTGTTGCGGTTTCGGGTGGCGGTCACGCCGCCTCCTTCCAGATCGAGTGCCGCCCCTCGCGGGGGCGGCCGGTCCACAGATTCGGTCAGTCGCGCTGCACGGGCAGGTCCGGGCGGCGGTTGGCCGTCGCGTGCTGCTGGGTGAGCCAGGCCGTCGCAGCCGCGGTCATGTCGACGGCCGCGCCACCGGTGTTCAGCGGGGCGGTGTCGATGTCATGCATCACGTCGGCGGGCGGCAGCAGCCGCATGTAGTCGCCCCGGGCTTCGCAGATCAGGCCACCCGTCATCGGCTGCAAGTTGTAACGCCACTCACCGCCGGCGAAGAGCACCGCGCTGCTGACGCGGCAGACGAATGTGTGGGCCGCCTCGCCGCGCCAGAACCTCTCGGGGTTGCGGTAGAGCACGTAATCGTCGGCCTTGAACGCGGTCGCGGTGGCGACCGAAGTGGAGGAAGGCATCCGTGGCTCCTTGGTGATCATGGTCCGGACTGTCCGGCTCCCCGTCACCGCCCGTCCCAGGCCACCACGAGGGCAGTCGGTGCGCGCGGATCAGGCAGCCGTCAGGCCAGGACGGCGACCGGCCGATGAGGGGCGACGACCTGGCCGTCGGGCAGCAGGTCACCGGTGTCGTCGAAGACCAGGACGCCGTTGCACAGCAGGCTCCAGCCCTGCTCCGGGTGGGTCGCGACGATGCGGGCGGCCTCCCGGTCCGGGGCCGCAGCGGCCGGGCATGCGGGGGAGTGCGTGCACAGCGAGGTGGGGCGCCGGCTGGTGGTCGCGGTGTCGGGGGCGATCATGCGGCGACCGCCTTCCGCGCCGCGCGGACGCCGTTCGCCTCGCGCACCAGGTAGTCCGAGACCGCCCACGCAGTGCCGACCGCGACCGGCTCGCTGTCCGGCCGCAGCACGTCCTTGACGACGAGCGCCCACTGGGCGCAGCGACGGCCGAGCAGGGCCCGCGCTCGCTCGGGGTCGCGGACCACCGCGACCACCTCGACCACGCCGCCGTCGCCGGTGGTGTAGAGCGCGCCCACGTCGCGCGGGCCGATCTGCTGCTCAACGACCCGGCGCAGCGCTTCCAGGATCAGCGAATCCTCATTCTGCCGGTGCTGCGGGTGAGGACGCCCGCCGGAGGGCGGGGCCTGCCGGCCGTCACGTTCGTGCGGGGTGGGCCGCACCGGCAGGGGCGTCTGGGCAGCTTCGAGTGCAATGATGTTCATGCAGGTCGTGTCCCTTCTTGATGGTGACCTGCGACAAGGCCTCCCAGGGCCCAAATCCCTGGGAGGCCGTCGCCACTCCCCGACCGGAGAGCCGACTGCCGTACGAGCAGTCACGGCCCCCCTCCCACCTCTCTGTTGGGCGGGAGAAGGACCGTGATCGCTCGCCAGTACTCAGGTAGTGGTGCGACGTCGGGCGACGCAGCGCTTCATCAGGCGCCGCTCGGCGTCGGTGAGGCCGCCCCACACGCCGTGTGCCTCGCCCGTCTCCAGCGCCCACTGCAGGCAGCGCTCCATGACCGGGCAGCGGCGGCAGACGGACTTGGCCTCCTCGATCTGGAGCAAGGCGGGGCCGGTGTTACCGACGGGGAAGAACAGCTCGGGGTCCTCCTCTCGACACGCGCCGCTGCCACGCCAGTTGGTGTTGATCGGCAGGTCGGCGGAGGGGGCGTAGCTGGTGCGTACGATGGTTCCGCGATTCATCAGGGCCTCCCTAGAAGGTCCAGAGCGGGAAGACAGCCCCGGGGGTCGGCAGGGCTGTTAGGTGTTTTGACGGCCGGAACGGGCGAGCGCTGTCCGCCGCCCGTCCCCGTGGGGGCACGGGGACGGGCGGCGGGCGGGGCCCGGGATCAGCCCTGCTGCTTCTGACGTGCGAGGTAGGCGTCCTGAAGACGAGCGAACCGCTCGTGAAGCGGGATCCCCACCGCACATGGCGTCTCGCCCTGGCAGGGCGGGCAGGCGGCGGTGTGCGTCTCGGAGTCCTCGAACGCCTTCATGTAGCGGGAGAACAGGTCGTCGGTCGAGGCGGCCCTCATCGGCGGTTGGCCTCCGACCTCTTGTTCTGCTCCGCGTTTTTCCGCGACAGCTCCTCGCGCTCGGCGTCGGTGAGGCTGGTGATCACGCCGCCACCCCCCAACCGGCCTGCACGGGCTCGACGATGGGACCCAGGACACGGGCGGCGTCCTCGGGCTCGTAGCCCTTGGCATCGTCCTCGCGCTCGATGTCGTCGATGATCCCGGCCCGCGGCTGCTGCGCGGTGCGTGTCATGCTGTGCTGCATCAGGTCCTCCAGATCAGGTCCTGGACAGCCCGTCGGGCCGCAATCCCAAGGGCTGTCGCGATCACTCCCCAACTGGGGAGCTGACTGCTTGTACGAGCAGCCACGGCCCCGGCCACCCCCTCGCAGGGGAGGCCGGGGCCGTGGTCGTTCGTCCGGAGCGAGTCAGCTCGTGCGGCGCTCGGGGTGAAGCGTCGTGAGCGGCACCGGCGGCGCACCGAGCGGCGCGGCACCGGCGGGCAGCTGCGCGCGGCGGGTGTCGCTGTCGCGTACCGCCGACTCGGTCGCCGCCCACTTCACCTCACGCAGCAACCACATCGGCCGACCATCACCGTGCTCGTCGGCCGCCGGCGCCTGCTTCTGCGCGGCGATCTGGCTGACGGCCGGGGCGACGGCGACCTTCGGCTTGCGCAGCACGGTGGTCTTGCGGCGGTGACCGGTCTCCGCGTGACCGTCCTCCAGGCGCTCCCGCCACTTCTTCACCGTGATGTCGACGCTGACCAAGCGGTTGCTGCCCAGGCGGCATCGGACGGCGGCGTCCTTGCCCGCGCGGCCGGTGTCGTGCGGCACGACCTTGGTCGTCTTGCTCCCGAGGCCGGTGATCGGCACCCAGGTCTTGCAGTCGGGGCAGACCAGCGAGGCGCAGGCGGGGCGCAGGTCGTACTGGTGGGGCTTGAGGGTGGAGAGGGCCAGCGCCGGACGGGCGTTGACGGTGCGCGAACGGGTCCGGCTCCGGCGGGTGCGGGCGGTGCGCTCAAGGGTGGAAGCAGACATCTGGACTCCTCGTGGACGGAGTGGCAGGGAGCGCGTCGCGATGCTCTCTCTGCCCTCCGGGCCGCCCGGCACGAGGCCGACGTCCCGTAGGACAGACAGCGCACAGCGCTGCGACGTGCACACAGTGGTCGCGGCCGTCAGGCTCCGGGGGAGTTCGGTGGTGCTCTCAACCCCGGCCGCCCCGAAGGGCGGACGACTACTGCGGTCTTGCGGCCGGCCACGTGCCCAAAGGTGCAGGTACAGCACCGGCTACGCCCCGCATTCGGCTACTCACCGCTTGCTGGGGCTCTTCGATTGAACCTTGCTATCCCCCCTCGGTCAACCCGTCTAGCTAACTTGTTTCTATCACCCCTTCTGACCTGCTAGTTTCTGGGTATCGTTAAACGAGGGCGAGTCTTGGCTTTCGAGAAACAACTAGACGTGCGATGCTGTGCGCACCGGGCAGCGAGATCCGCTGGCCGCACGATGCGCACGGAGAGGGGGAGCAGTGGCCACCAAGCAGAGGGAACCCGGGAAGGTCGAACGGATCGCATCCGAGATCCGGGACAAGATCGAGCGAGGCGCACTCGCACCTGGGTCGCGCCTGCCTGGCGTGCCTCAGCTCCAGAAGGAACACGGCATCGCCTACCAGACCGCGCGGGACATCTACGGCGTGCTCGAAGATGAAGGTCTGGTCTTCTCTCGTCGAGGCAAGGGCACCTACGTGTCCCTGGTGATCGGCAAGATCGTCTCGGATCGCACCCAGCGCTACCTGCCGACGCTGCGAGAGGCCGGCGGCGCCGTTGGGGCCTTCGAGGCGGAGATGCGGTCCATGGGCTTCGAGAACAAGGACCCGCTCGTCACGATCGCCAAGGACGTGCCGCCGAAGAAGATCGCTGAGATCTACGGGATGCACCACCGCGCGAAGACCCTCAAGCGTGAACGGATCATGCGAGTGGGACTCCCGGGCAACGACGATGCCTTGGAAGTCGTCCAGGTGGCCACCAGTTGGTTCCCGCCGGACGTCGTCGATGCCTGCCCCGTGCTCGCGGAGAACAACACGGGCACGGGTGGCAGCAAATCGCGGATGGCGGAGGCCGGCTTCAAGCAGGTTCGGCTGCGCGAAGAAATCGAAGTTCGCTCGCCAACGCCGGAGGAAGCCGATGCCCTCGGCATTCCGGCAGAGCGAGCCGTGCTGGAGATCACGCACAAGGGACTGACTGCCGAAGGCCGGATCGTGGAGATCTGCCTGCACGTCCTGCCGCGCTCCAAGTGGCGGCTGGCCTACGAGTGGGTCATCGACACCCCGGGAACCGGCTGACCAGCACGGAACACACAAGCGTCCATCAAGACACCAGCAAGGAGCATTCAGTACATGGCTAGCAACCGAATCGACGACAGCGGTGTGGTCCTGCGGGACGCGCGCACTCGGTACACCACCGGCCATCGCGAAGAGAACGGCGCGCACGGTGCGTTCGACGCCGAACTGCGCCGGTCCGGCCGCACCCCTCGCACCGAGGTCTCCGTCAGCCGCGCCACCGCGCCTACGGATGTCGCTCAGCTCCTGGGCGTCGACGGCGACGTCGTCGTGCGGGCCCGCGAGATGTTCGACGGCGACCGCGTCATTCAACTCGCCACCACATACATCCCGGTCGACGTCGCCGAGGCCGCGGGCATCGAGCAGGTGGACACCGGCGTCGGCGGCATCATCAGCCGCATGAAGGAGGCCGGGTTCGACCAGGGCGTCACCGCCGTCGAGGACGTCGAGCTCCGTCCCGCCACCTCGGAGGAGTCGGCCCGCCTCGGTCTGCCCGAGGGCGCCGACGTGCTGACCATCAACCACGTCGGCACCGCCGACGGGCGCGTGGTCGAGGTGACCCAGCACGTCCTGGGCAAGGGCTGGAAGCTGCGCTACGCCGCTCCGCTCGCCTGACGCAGTACCCAGGGCGCCCCGGCCACGCCAGGGCGCCCGCCCTGTAAGCCCCTGCGAGTCCTTGGAGACCGATCCCCCCATGAACACTGAGAAGCGGCTCACCACCACCGAACTCGTGGGCGAGATCCGCAGCTCCCTCGCCGTGACCAACGGGTGGATCCCCTCGCTCTCGGGCCCCGGCGGTCCGACCGGTGTCCTCGAGGACGCCCCCCTCTCCGAGATCGCTCGGAGCCTAGGCGAGTTCGCGAACACACCGACCATGCCCTCCGCCGTCGCCCAGCAGCTGCACAGGGCCGCAGAGTCCGCGGCCGCCGCGGCTTCCGCAGACTCGGCGACGGTGTACGGCCATCTGGGAGCGGCGTACGCATACGTGCTCCAGGCCCATCGCGCTGCCAGTGGCGACACAACTAACTGACCCAGAAGCCCGCATCCACCGTGAAGGAGGAGCCGTGAAGCAAGCGCCGCGCTCGTCTTCTGCGGTTGCCGGGTGGGACTCAGCATCCCGTCGTGTATCTTTCAGGGATTCGGTGATCATGAGAGGTTGGGGCATGTCCGACGCGGATCCCATGCAGCGGGTCAACGCTCTCCTCGACGACGTCCTGCCGACGCCGCGCGCGCGGCAACAGCTGCGCCTCGCTGCGGGACTTACTCAGCAGGAAGTCGCGGACGCTGTAGGCGTGAAACGCCTGGCCGTAGCCCGCTGGGAGCTAGGCCAAACCCACCCCCGGAGACCCCATCGCGCGGTCTACATCCACTTGCTCAAGGGGCTCGCGGAGCGTTTCCCCGAGGTTGCTGAGCTGGATGCAGGCAGCACGACGCCGGCCTCCGAAAGGGGGTCGGGATGACCTAGCGGCCATCGGCCGCGCGCGCCAAGAAGCGGACTTACCACCCGCTGGCCTCGCGCGGCCCGTCTCCGACCGGGCTCATAACCCGAGTCGGTCGCTCAGATCCCAGTTAGCGCTGGTCCTGAGCTGCGGCTGATCAAGCCGCTCGTTTTCACCCGGCCCCTCATCAGGGCCACACCACCGGTCCGCCTGCGGCCACCACAGCCACAGCAGTCCGATCGCTTCACCCGCGGGCCCCCACCACAGGGGCGTCGCGGTTCAGCAGAAACCAAGAGAGAGGAGAAATCTCCCCCCCACCCGGTCGGTGTCCGCCCGCTTCTCACGAAGGGGGCGATCCCAACCCATCCACACATCTGGCCAGGCCCAGCCCCGAGGGGCTCGGGTCGGTCCAGCTATATGGAGAGCAGGTCTTTCCCAATAGTGCACGAGAGTGGCGTCTTCTGTCAGCTTGACCCTGTCCGTTTCATGCCAGTTCAGGCGTGGCGATCGTCCCGTGGGACGGGATCGGCGTACGGTTCATCCTCACTTTTCCGATTCGTTCAGGAAGAGGGTCTTCCGGTAGGAAGCTACAAGCGCGGTGGTTTCGGAGCGGCTTCGAAGGGCTGGGTCGCGGTGTCGGCCGCCCCGCTCATGCACCCGGTCGCGGAGTTCATCAACAACTCCGTCGACGGCGGCATCCGCGGGGGTGCCGTCCCGTGTGGCGGGACGGTTTCCGAAATTGTTGCCCGTCGTGTGGGAGCGCGGGGGGTGGCCCGAGCTGAGCGTCCCCTGTTCACAGGCTGCCCGGTGCAGGGTCGGCGGATGGATCCGGAAGCAGCCCCGAACTGCGTTGTCCTCGAGTTGCGTTCTTCTGGCGACGCGTGGCGGCGCTCAGTTGGACGGCGCCGCCACCTTTTGTTCAACGAACGCCCACTGGCCTCCTGCTGCGGAGTACGGCGTGCCCGGGGGAATGGTCATCCACAGGGACTCGTCGTCCGCGACGAGGAGCATGCCCTGGGCGTGCAGGGAGTGAAGCGATTCGCGGACGTCGTTCATGGAGGAACCCATCGACGTGGCGAGTTCGGCTGCGAGGTCGGTATCGCGGACGATCAGGTCGAGGTGGGCGGCGGCTGCGATCGGAATGCGGGGGCCGTAGATGTCCCGGTACTCGAGGATGAGGCGGGTGGTGGTCGCCTCGTCGGAGTCGGCGCCGAAGGCGGTGGTCGCCGTGTCCAAGAGCTCTTTGTCGTTACCGGTGGGTGTGTCCCATTCCTGGTAGAAGGTGCCGGGAGGGTTCAGGTCGAAGAGGCTGCGTCCGCGTGCCGTGCGGCTGGCAGTGATCGTCGAGCGGGTTCCCTTCTGCTTCCTGGTGGTCCTGCGGGCGTTCTTCTGTGCCCGGCGGGCTGCGGGGTTCTTCTTGGATCCCATGCTCTGGGCAACGATGGTCCGGTCGGCAGGTTCTTCCCCGCGTCGGGTGCGCGGGTGGGCCGATGAGCACGGCTGCGGTGCTGGAGAGGCCTGCCGGAGTGGTTCCGGAACCTCGCTTCGGCCAAAAGTGGACGCCGTTGGGGCCAGTGCCGTCATGTGGTCAGCCGGGAGACGGTGGTCCGGGTGACCCGCTCCGGCTCGGTCGTGCGATGCGGCTGCGGCTGCGCAACGCGGTCCAGGCGCTGTTGGCGGACCCGTCGATCGCTGGGCAGAAGGATGTGGCGAGGCTCGCGGCGGTGGTGCTGTACGCGAAGTCGCGGGCGCCAATGGGCGGGAAGAACGACAACCAGACGTCGATCTGGGTAGCGGAGCTGGGCCGCTGGCTGGGGGTGGGCGAGTCGTCGGTCCACCGCAACGCGCTGGCCCCGCTGAAGAAGTCGGACGGGGTGCACACGAAGGTCGTGAGGAACTCGGAGGGTCACCCGACCGGCCTTGAGTGCCTGGTCATGCCGCTGTGGCGCATCCGCAAGGGCGGGGGAGCGGGGCACCCGCTGGCGCTGTCGAAGTCGGAGCTTGCGACGCTGCTGCGCCTCATCGAGGTGCTGTTCGGGCCCGGCTGGGCGCCGGAGGGCAAGGAGCCGACGCCGCCGGGGCTGCTGGCCGACCGTCGGAGCAAGGGCGCGGCGACGGACCGGCTCGGGCTGCTGCTGATGGTGCTGAACACGCGGGCATCGGGCTGGCTGCAGCTGGTCGGCGGCTCAGTGAAGACGAAGGAGGGGCGAGGCGCCGCGACGCTGGCCCGGCTGCTGGGCTGCTCGCCCGCGGGGGCCCGCAAGGTCCTGGCTCGGCTGACGGAGGCCGGTGTCGTGGCACGGCAGCGGAAGGCGACGGCGACGCGGATGAACGGCCGGGGCAAGGTCATGCTGCTGCCGGTCGCCCGCGCGTATGGCCGCGCCCTGGCCCCCGTGGAGGCTGTTTCAGAGGCTGGGTCGATGTTTTCGGCGCGTCCCGATGGTGCGTGCGGAGATCATGGCCCGGCCGGTGCGGCGGGTGCCCTTGGTACGTCTGGGATCGGTGGTGCTGAGGCCCCTGGGGGTGCGGCGGATCAGGAGCGTCCCGATGGTGCAGAGCTCCACGCAGACCACACTTCTGTGGTTACTCCCGTAGTTCCTCCTCAGCTTGATTGTGGTTTTTCCGGCGAAGGCCGTGGGGGTGAAGGCCGTCGGCCGGAGCGCGTGTGCGTGCGCGAGGACCAGGCCGCCGACGGCGAGGACGCCGCTGCTGGTTCGGCGTCGCCGGTGGCCAAGGACGGCCCGCTGCGCGGGGAAAAGCCGAAGGAGTCCCCGGTCGAAGGGCGTGATGGACAGCGTGCTGCCGGGGCTGGTGCCGGTGGCCGGCCGAAGGCCGTGGGCTGGGAAAAGGCGCAGCAGCAGCGGAGGGCGGCCCTTCCGGCTGATCTTGGTCTGCGGGTGGCACTGGGGCCAGCCGCGGGGCTGTGGGCGCAGCTTTCCGGCTGGCAGCAGGACCAGGTCCAGGCAGCCGCGGAGGCGGAGATCAAACGGCTGGAGGGCCTGCTGGAGCACCAGGGCGGCGGGCCGCGGCTGCTGGCCGACCGGGTCACCGACCGGCTGAAGGAGAGCGGCGGAGAGGCCCTGATCGACAAGCCGTACGGGTGGCTGATCCGCAAGGGCCTGGTGCAGCGTCAGGCGTGCACGGACCGGCGCTGCGACGACGGGATCCGGCTGGACACCGGCGCTGACTGCGAGATGTGCGGCAACGTGATCTACATCCGCCGCGCCCGCCGTGCGAAGACCGCTGCTGAGATCGACCGGGATCTGCCCGGCCTGAGTGACAGCGAGCGTCGCCGGCTCCTCGAGGAGCGGTTGCGCGAGCGGGTCGCCATCGAGGCAGAGGACCTCGCCTGGCGGCAGGAGCGGGCCCGCGTGGAGCAGGCCCGCCGCGATGCGGCTGCCCGGGAGCGGGCGGAGCGCGAGCGCCAGGCGGCGGCGGCCGCCGATGCGGTGCGCCAGGCCCTGCCGTGCAAGGACTGCGCGCTCCAGCGGTCGGCCGGGCTGTGCGAGGCATGCGGCTACCGGCGCCGGACCAAAGCGGCGATCGTGGAGGCCGGGCTGGTCGCAGCTACCTGGTCCGCCGCCCCGGGCGACGTCGCGGCCGTCACCGCCGAGGTGCGCTCCACCATGGAGCGCGACATCGCGGCCGTCTGTGCTGAGTACCTGCGCGCCATGGACCCGGCCGACCGGGAAGCCGGACCGGATGCCTTCGCTGCCGTGCTTGCGTACGGTGCCCTGCACACCGCCCAGCAGGCACTCGCCGAGTACCGGCGCAACGCCCTGGCGATGCTGGGCCGGACCGACGAAGCTGAGGCCGAGGCCCGCCGGGCGTACCAGACCGAGCAGGGGCGCCCCTGGTACCGGCGCAACCCGAACGGCGCGGACGCAGTCGCCGCCGCGACACAGGAGGCTGAGGCCGCCCGTGAACGCACTGCCGAGCACCTGCTCGTGGTGCGGCTGGAGCAGGTGCGCGAGCAGGCCGCCGACCACCCCGAGCCGGCCGCAGCCGCGCTGGGGGCGGACCGGCTGCCGGAGCTCGCCGCGCGCCCGCTGGACGGCGACACCACCGGGCCGGTAATCGTGTGAGCGCCGAGCTGAGCGGGGTCGACCTCGCGCGCCAGGCCCTCATCGCGGCCCGGGAAGCGGCGAAGAAGAACGGCGGCACCCAGACGAAGAAGCCCAAGCGACGCACCACCGTCGTACGGCGGGACGGCCGCGAGCCGCTCGGGCTGGGCAGCGCGATCAGCATGATGATGACCGAGCGCGGCATGGTCGCCCCGGCCGCCGGCGGCAGCGTCCTCGCCCAGTTCGACGACATCCTCGCCGCGGCCGCGCCCGAACTCGCCGGGCACGTCCAGGCCGTCGGCTTCGACGCGGACACCGGCTGCCTGGACGTCTCTCCCGACGCCCCCGCGTACGGCACGAAGCTGCGCTGGAGCGCACCGAAGCTGGTCGCGGCTGCCAACGAGAAGGTGCGCGGCGCGAACGTCCGCACGCTGCACGTCCTGGCGCCCGCACCCGTGAAGGCCGGCCCCGCGTCGGCCGCCTACCCGAGCCCGCCGCCCGTACCCGCCGCGCCGGTGCAGCGACGGACTCCGCCGGACGGCTACCGCCGTGCCATCGAGGCGCACCGCCAGGCTGTCCAGCCGTCGACGGGGGACCCGGCCATCGCCGAAGCGGTGGAGCGGCAGACCGCAACGATGCGGGAGCTGAGCCGCCGCGCGTTCCCCGAGCCGGGCGTCGTCGCAGACGATGGGCTTACCTCGCTCGAGGCGACCCGGGCACAGCGCCGCCGCCAGGCCGCGGCCACCGAGACCGCCGCCCTGCGCCGGGCCCGGCAAGAGCGCGCAGCCCGGGAGTCCGGGACGCAGGCCGACGTGCCCCAGTCGGCTGCACTGCGGGGCACGGCCTGAGCCGATCAGCACCCCCTGTTACTGGTGTTATCACGGCGTAGCGTGACGGGTACACGCTTGGTACACCGTGCGTCGGCGGTGAGTGCAGCCTGCACCACCTGCAAGGTCCGCATCCCTGCCGGCCTCAAGGACGGTCAGGAGGTCCGCATCCGCGAGCTCGGCGGCCCCGGCAAGAACGGCGGCGCGCCCGGAGACATGTACGTCACCGTGCACGTCGTCGACTGATCAGCCGTCGGACTCCGGCGGGCGAAGCTCTGCCGCTCCGGCACCGGGCGCTGCCGTGCTGGACGGAGCGGACTGGTCGTCGTCGACGGCCCAGAGTGCGCGGGCGAAGAAGTACAGGGCGATCATCCCGGCGTAGGTGAAGGCGCCCAGTCCACGATCAGCACGAAGACGTTCGCGTCGCGGCGCGCGGAGCTGTAGGCGACGCCCTGCCTGGTGGTGAACAGCCACGGAAACCAGACGGAGCGGACGAAGCCCGGGTCGGTGACCGTCGTGCCGCAACACCGTGAGCTGCGGACCACGGCGTGACGGGCGCGGTTGTCGTGAAGTTGCTGTCAGGCCCTTTCGCCCACGGGAGATTGGGCGGGCAGGTCGTCGGCACCAGGATGGGGGATACGCGCGTGGCAGGGAAGACCACGAAGTCCAGCAGGCGTCGTCAGCAAGTTCTCTCTCCGGCTACAGTCGCGGGCGGGGCCCGGAGCCAGGATCAGTGGCTCCGGGCCCCGCCCGTCGGGATTTGCCGGGTCAGTCGTTCTTCTCCGGCGGGGTGAGCAGGGCGAAGAACGACTCCGCGTCCTTCTGGTTCAGCTTGCCGTCCGTCGCAACGGCTTGGCGCAGCGTGTAGAGGGTGTCCTCCGCCGGGATGCCCCACCGGGTGCTGGCCTCGCGGGTGATCTCGCCGATGTAGTGGTGGGCGGACTCGGGGTGGTGACGGATGAACCAGTCGAGCGTCGCCGCGACCGGGCGCGAGACCCACAGGTGCAGCCACTCCTGCTTCCGGGGCTGCTTCTTCGCCACCTCGCGGTCCAGGTCGATGGCGTCGGCGAAGTCGTGCAGTACGGCGCTCTCGACGGTGTGGCCAAGGAGGTGGGTGGGCAGGATGCGGTCCAGGCTGCTGGCGACGTTCCAGGCCAGCGCGTCGGCGATCTCCTGGACGGAGTCCTCGTTGCGGGCGCGCAGGACCCACCGCTTGCGCACGTCCGGCCGTCCCCACAGGGTGTTTTGGAAGTCGGCGGCGAAGTGGTCGCGGACGTCCGCCGCCCCACGGGAGAGCTGGTCGCGGTCACCGGTCGACATCACGGCCCGGACGCCCTCGTAGGAGCGCCGTCGGGCCTCGACCCAGTCGTCGGCCACGGCCCGGGCCCACTGGTCACGGCCGCCGACCAGGGCCTGCGGCTGGGGCACCTCGCTGTTGCCGCGCGAGATGTAGGCCCGCAGCGTCGAGGCGGTGATGCCGCCGAGCTCGGCCATCTCCGGCACCCCGATCAGCTGGGCGCCGCTCAGTTCCGGGGTGGCGAGGTCGACCACGCACCGCTCCAGCGGCAGCGCGCCGTCGCGCTCGGCCTGGTGGGCGGCCCACAGCGCCAGGTGGTCGCCCCAGTTCTCCACCACCGGCGCCGGCGCCTCGGCGTCGATGTCGGCGATGTCGAGAACGGCGGCCCGGGCCGCGTCGGCGCGGCGGTCGAGCATGTCGGCGGCGCTGACGGTGACCGCGGCGCGCGCCTGGCGCTTCTCGTAGTCCTGCTCGACGGGGTCCCAGACCTGCCCGGGCCGGTACCAGGTGGTGCCGTCGAACCAGTAGCCGCCGGCCCGGTAGAGCAGCTGCTCGCCGTCCCAGGTGCTGTGCAGGGTGGCGGTGTCGTCGTCCTTCATCAGCAGGACGGTCCGGCCGTGCTCGGGGTGGTAGCGCACCGACCAGCCGAGCGAGTGGTCGTGGGGGTCGGTGGTGAAGGCCCGCCAGCCGCCGGAGGAGCGGTGGGGGTCGTAGCGGCCCCACATCCCCTCGCCCTGGTTGCGGCCCACGGCCTCGATGGCCTCGGGGCCCTCGTCGAGCGGGATGTGCGAGTCGTCGACGAACGGCAGCCCGGGCACCGGGTGGTCGGTGCTCAGCCCGTTCGCGAGGGGGTACAGATGGACGGTCATGTAGATTCCTCGATCCTCGTCATGTGCTGCATTCGTTGTGCAGCACTATCTATACTCCTTATACAGCACTAGATCGCGTTTCCGCTACAGCGATTACGCGTTTTTTCCGTCCTGACTGTCTGCGAATCGCGGACAACGGTGATCGCGTGGATAACCTCTCCTTATCCGACGCGACAGAGCGGGACATGACGACCAATCAGTCCCTCGTCGCCGACATCCCGAAGAAGGGACCGCCCGACCGATGACAGCCGACGCCCGCACCGAGTTCCGCACTCTGCACTACGGCGACGAGCTCACCGCCGCCCACGTCGACGGCCTGACCGACTTCCTGACCACCAAGCTGCGTGCCCTCGTCTCAACGTCCGAGAAGGGCACAGAGGCCCATCGAGCCGCCGAAGCCCTGCACACGATCGTCCAGGACATCGCTGCCGGCGCACGGCACGGCATCAGGAACCGCGATGCAGACCTCGCCCGCGGCCTCGACTCGTCGTGGACCCTGAGCTACAGGCAGGAAGTGCGCCGGGAGTGGAACCGGCTCGTGGACATCGCCGACTGTTGGCGCGGCACCACCGACGCCCACCGGTACGCGCCCTGGACCCGGGTCGAGCACCACAACGCCGAGAACGAGGCTCAGGAGGCCGCAGACCGCGCAGCCGAGACGGCGGGCGGCGACAGCCCCGCCTACGCGATCCCCGCCGACGAGCCCGAGGTGCACTCGGACCACATCACCCGCGAACACCTCGACGCACTGCACGGGTTCCTCAAGAAGCACACCGACCAGCTCCTCGCCCTGCACCAAGTCGGCACCGAGGAACACCGCTCCGCGCTCGCCCTGGAGACGGCCGTCGACATGACCCGCGACGACGTCCACGGCTCACTCACTTACGACACCGACCTCGACCGCGACCTGGAGTCCCGCCGGGACGCATGGAACCGTCTCCGCCACTTCGCCCTGCCCTGGCAGGACGACCCCGACTTCGACACCTCCCGCTGGCCGCGGGCCAAGTACATCCCGCTGCGCGCCGCCGAGGAACGCCTGCCCGTCCAGAACCGGACGGTGGAGGGCAGCCGCCCGTGACCGTGATCCTCTAGATGATTGATTCCAAGGGGTCCTGGGCTGCGCGTTGAGGCGCTGAACAGCAAGAACACGGTCTCCTGTTGCGGCTGTCGGCAGCAGCAGGGGATGAGCATCACCGGCAGACGGTGTATAGCCGCTTCCGGAGCTGGGAGTTGGACCGGACCTGGGAGCGGCTGTCCACCGCGATCTTGGCCGAGGCCGAGGCGGTCGGAGCGAGTGGATCGTGGGTCTGTCACCTGGGACGCGGGGCTCGGCTGTGGCGTAGCGGAAGCCCGAGCGTGGGCTCGCCCGGGCCGGAGTGCCCCGCCGCACCGGCTGGGAAAACCGCTGTTGGGCAAGTGAATCACGATGGTAGGACTGCCGCTGTGCACAAGACTCTGGAGTTTCCCGATCTGTTGCGACTGATCGACGAACGTTCAACCGCCTTCCGTGCTGCGATCGCCGCCGCGCCCAGCCTCGACGTGCAGGTGCTGACCTGCCCCGAGTGGACGCTGTCCGACCTGGTACAGCACATCGGCGAGCGCCGCCGTCTCTGGGCCGCCACCGTCGCCGCCGGGCCGGACGCCACATCCAAGACCCCGGCCCAGGGTGACGCGGTCGCGCCGCAGGAGCGCGAGGCCGTGCTGGCCTGGCTGGCGGCCTCGACCGAGCTGATGCTGGCGGCCCTGCGGGAGGCCGGTCCGGACCAGGGCTGCTTCACCGGCTGGGGTGTCACGCAGACGCCGCACACTTCCGGTGGCGTCGCCCGGCACCAAGTCCAGGAGATCGCGGTGCACACCTACGATGCCCAGCTCACCGTGGGCGACTCGGCCTCACTTCCTGTCGAGGTGGCGCTCGACGGTGTCGAGGAGAGCCTGTTCATCGCCAGCTTCACGAGGAGTGCCTGGCCGCACAAGCCCACCGCCTTCGACTTTCACGCCACCGAGGGCCGCTCCTGGCGCCTCACGGTCGACGGCGACGGTGCACGGACCACCCGGCTGCCCGCTGCCGGCGAGGGCCAGAACGCGGCAGGCCTCTCCATTCGCGGCACGGCCAGTGATCTGGTCCTCTGGCGGTACGACCGCATTTCGGTGGACTCCCTGCAACTCGACGGGGACCGGGAGTTGCTCGACCTGCTCTTCGCCTGGAAACCGGAGGACTGGGCGTGACGACACGCCAGCGCGTACAGCCTGCCGGTTGAATCGCGAACGGTCTTGAACCGAACGGTGATCGATTCCAAGGATTGGCTGCGCGCATGAGATGAGGGAGTCCACAGTCAGGTTGTGACGCCAGACATGGACTCCCTCGCGACCGCACTCTACGTCAGGGCCGACGACCTGCTGACGAGTTCGCCGCAGCTCGCCCCGTGGCAGCCGGTGGTCGGCATAACGCCGCAGCTCAGCGACGCCGAACTGGTGACGCTGTCGATGATGCAGGCCATGCTCGGCTACACCTCCGAGGCCCGTTGGCTCCGGCATGCCCGGGTCCACCTGAGGCACCTGTTCCCGTACCTGCCGAAGCGGCCCGGCTATAACAAGAGGCTGCGGAAGGCGGTCGGGCTCATCCAGCACGTCATGCGCAAGTTGGCCGCGGACACCGCGCTGTGGACCGACGACGTGTGGGTGGTGGACTCCACACCGGTCGAGTGCGGTCGCTCCCGGGAGACCGTCAAGCGCTCCGACCTGGCCGGATGGGCGCAGTACGGCTACTGCGCCAGCCACACGCGCTACTTCTGGGGCCTTCGGCTGCACCTGCTGTGCACGCTGGGCGGCCTGCCGATCGCGTTCGCGCTGACCGGGGCAAAGGCCGACGAACGCGAGACACTCCTCGACATCTTCGCCACCGAACCCACGCTCGTCACCGACCGGCCACCTGGACAGACGCTGATCGGCGACAAGAACTACTTCGGCCGCGAGTTCGAGTCGCAGCTGGCCGACCTGAACATCGAACTGCTGCGTCCGGCCCGCAAGGACGAGGCTGAGCGGGCCGGATCACAGCTGTTCAAGCCGTTGCGGCAGGTCATCGAGTCGATCAACGAGACCTTCAAGGGCCAGCTCGACCTCGAACGCCACCGCGGCCGCACCCCCGGCGGCGTGATGGTCCGCGTGCTTCAGCGAATCCTCGCGCTGACCGCCGCCATCTGGCACAACGAGCACACCGGCCAGCCCGTCATGCGGTCGCTGACTGCCTATGACCACTGACGGCTTGGAATCGATCACCTAGCCCGGCGCGCTCCTGTCGTCCTCGCCCGCCTGCGAACTTTTCTTCCGGAGACGACCGTCATGCGGCTACGGAAAAGCAGTCTTCGCCCTGTATGGGTGCTGGTTGCTACAGCGCCTGAATTTTCGGACCGGGAGACTCTGGAGAACACACTCATGGAGGTTTGGCACGATGCGACGCAGACAGTCGGTCCCGAGTACCATCTGTATTTTCTGCACGCTGGCGAGACGGCTGCGGACCAGATGATCGAGGAATGGGTTATGACTGTCCGCTCGAGCGATCTCTCCACAGGCGTCGAAGCGATGGGGTATCAGGGTTCGGTCAACGAGGGCGAAGTCGAGGCATCTCGTCGCCGCAATGAGTGGCTGGTGGGCACAGAAAACAATCTTTGTATCGCCTTCGCTGCCAAGGAAGATCAGAAGCTTCCGCTCGCCGAACTCGCTCGTGAACGCGGAACTACCGTTTGGAGGCACGTGCAATGACAGAAGTGCCAATCGTCCTCTGGTCTACGTGACACGCAGGCTCGTACCGAGCGCCGCTGCCTGGCCGACACCTCCCGTGCCGCGGCCCTGCGCGGGGCCTGTGCGGAACACGCAGCGGGAAGGCCGGGGATGACGGACGCGGTCAGCCGACGCCGCTGGACAGGACCGCGTGAGCGCACTCGCGCAACGCAACACCCTGATCGACTGCTGAAGCCAGCTCACCCGTAACGGCCTGCCAAGTGATTCGGCGGGCCGTTTCCGGTTTCAGCCGCACAGATGAAAGGGAGACAGCGAGCATGCATGTTCATTTTGAAGCCGTGGACCCTGAGAAAATGATGAGGTTCTGGGGCAGCATCCCTGGCCATGGTGCGTACAGCGTCGGCCAGGCGGAATCTCCGGCGGTGCTGCCGGTCGTCACCGTCCTCGTCGGAACCGTCGCCGAACAGGTTCAGACCCTGGTCGCAAAGGGCGCCTCTCTCGTAGAACTCCACGACCCCGTCGAAGCTCTGATGACCGATCCGGAAGGCAACAGGTTCAGGGTGGTGCTCGACCCCGATCACGAAGCATGACGCTGCCTGCCCAGGCCAAAGCCCGGCCTCCGCGGCCGCGCAGGGCAGAGCGGGCAGCGCGGGCGACCAAGCGCTCGGCAGCGCGGATCTGGCACGGGGACGTTCTTCGGGCGGCTGACGGTCTTGATCGTCAGGTCCAGATAGGTCTTGGCCCAGGTCACGAGCTGTCCGGCATAGGCGGAGTCGGCCCAGACGATGGTGATTTCCGGGTGCATCAGCCGCAGCCGGAACAGCACTTCCTTGGCCGCGTTGCGATCGGTCATGTCAGCCGGGGTGACCATGACGAACAGCGGCAGGCCCTTGGTGTCCACGACCAGGTGCCGCTTGCGGCCGTTGATTTTCTTGCCGACGTCGTAGCCGCGGGAGTCCTTGCCGACGGTGTCGGCGGCCTTGATCGACTGGGAGTCGATGACGGTGGCCTGGTCAAGCAGCTCAAGGGCACCAAGGCCGCCGCCCAGGCGCTCGGGATCTCCCAGCGCACCGTGGAGCGGTACGTCGCGGGCAAGCTCAAGCGGCCCCGCCAGGACCTCCGCGGCCGCATAGAGCGTGAGGTCAAGAAGCGCTGGCAGCTGCAGGTGAGGGCGAAAGCGAGGAAGAAGGCGGCCTCCACCGACGGCCTCGTCGTCTCCACCCGCGCGAAGTTCGGGTTCACCGAAGCGCCGGGCACGACCGACGACGCGCGGATCCGCGACATCACCCAGGCCCTGCCGCCCGAGTACGCCGACCAGTTGTTCACTGCCCGCGAGCAGGGCGTCACCGAGCAGCAGCTCCAGCAGATCGCCGCCGACGGCCTCGGCGTGGAGTTCACCGACGTAGAGCACATCCAGATCGAGCTCTAGAACGAAGATGGTCATCCATGTCCGCGGTACAGATGTGACTGAGCGCTTCATTTGGCCAGTGAGAGTGTGAATTGGCCACCTGAGCACCTGTCCCATAGATCAGCGGCGCCGGGTGCCCGTCAGGTAGTAGCCAGTGATCCGACGCCGACCTGCCGACGTGGTGTTCGTGGCATGGAAGTAGGACGCGGGGATGTCGAAGGTGCGGGGGTCCCGGCCGGACTCGTCGGTCACCTCGACGGTCCGCGCGCCGGGGTCGTAGGCACGCACGATCACGATCTCGGGGTAGTGGTAGGTCGCCCCGCTCGAACACGTCGAGTAGATCTGACGGGCTTCAATGCGATGCACGGGCTCCCCTTCGGAACTGATGACTGATCTATCGACGGTAGTACCACTGAAGTGGTCACGCCGCACAGAGACTTAGAGGCCAGGCCGCCGCTCAACTGGCCAACTGAAGCGCTCAGTCACAACAGAACGGCCTCCCACCCGTCGGGTGGGAGGCCGTTCTGCTCACCCCGGCGATCTCATAGCCGGAGGTCCGCCGTGCCACGGCCACGGCGCCCATGAACGAACCAGGTGGCGACAGTCAACCAAGCAACTCAACCGGCCGCCGCACGCATCGCTCATTGGATGGAACGCACCGCCTGCGCAGCACCTGTCCCCGTGCGCCGGTCGTTGAGGCGGTTCGACGCATCCCGCCCAGGGATCGCGCCTGAGTGATAGGGACGCCATGGCGGGCAAGTTCGCCTTCTTGAGGGAAGAGTTCCTGATCGAGGGGGAGTGGGGTGGGCTCGACCTCGAGGGGCCGGTGCGCCACCTGCGAGCCGGTATCGGGTCCGGCGGCAGCACGATCTCGGAGGCGGCCTTCGCGGCCCTGGGGGCCACCAGCGTGGGCCTCAGCCCTGTGATCACCGAGCAGTGCGAGGCCATCCGGGTCGAGTTCGAGACGGACGAGGGCATCTGGACGGCCACCCTGGACCTCGCCGCCCAGCACGTGACCTTCCTGAACAAGACCACCGGAGAGGTCGAAGTACCGCTGCCCGTACGGCCCGAGGCCGGCGAGCTGGCTGCAGGCTCCTTCTCACTGGAGCGCATGGGGATCGCCGCGATGGAGACCCCTCGCGGCAACGTCACGCTCGACACGGTGCTGGTCCTCATCTACGAACAGCAGCACCATGCCGGCCGGAACACCTTCGGCTCGGTCAGCACCGCGGACATGAACCTCACCCTGGAAGTCGTCTTCGGAATCCTCGATAAGGAGGCAGCCCGCCTCAAGGCGCAGGCGAAGGCAACGCGACGCGAGGCGACCAGAGACGCAACCGCCCTGCGCAAGGCGAACGAACAGCGGCAGAAGTACGGACTGCCGACCTCGTTCGAACTCGACATGGATCAGGAGCGACACAACAAAGACGCCGACACCCACCGGGCCGAAGCCCGGCGCCTGGCCGAAGAACTCAAGGACCACCAAGGTGTACTGACCAGCCGGGAAGCCGAAGCGACACGAGGGCTGCAAGCCGTCTCCAGCGCGGCCGCGACGGCGGACCAGGCGCACCAGGCCGTCGTCGCGCAGTATGAGCGCCGCGGACTGGCCCGCCAGCGTCTCGCCGCAGCAGAGGAAGCGGCGCGGCCGCGTACGCACTGCCCCGAGTGCGAGCAGTCCTTGCAGTCCCGGTCGGGTGAGGGGCCCGCGTGTCCGCTGTGCCGCCAGCCCGACGCTGGCCTTGTCGCCCGCCAGGGCCGGCGTGCCCAGGAGCTGGCACAGGCCATGGAAGTCGCTGCGGCGGCTGAATCGGAACTGTCCAAGGCCCAGCGCATCGCCCGGCAGGCGGTCGATGCCCGGCGCAAGGTCGAGCAGGACGCGCAGCGGCTGGCCGGCAGGGGCGCCGCGTACCGGGCGCAGGAGATCGCTCCTCGCGAGGCAGCGCAGGCCCGTGCCCGTACGGCCGAGAGCGAGGCGCGGGCGAGGCTGGAAGCGGTCAAGGCACGGCGCCAGGAACTCGTCCAGGTCGCTGAACTGGAGAAGAAGGCGGCCTCGTCATCGCTGAGGGCCGACGGCGCGGAGAAGGTGTGGGCCGCCGCCGAAGGGGACGCGCAAGAGCACCGTCAGCAGACCGCGAAGCAGCTGTCACAGATCTTCGCGGACATCGCCATCCCTATGGCGCCCCACAAAATCCGCAGTGCCGTGATCGATCCCAAGACCTTGGCCCCGAAGATCAACAATCGGTCCTTGAAGCAACTGGCTCGCTCGGCTGGCCTAGTGAGCATCGCCCACATCGCCTACCACCTGATGGCCCTCGAAGCTGCCCGCAGCATGCCGCTTGTCCAGCTGCCCCGCTTCCAGTGGCTCGACGCCCCCCTCGACGGGCTGGGCGGCGGCCCCGAGGGCAAACGCCTTGCCAACGCCGTCCTCACCATCTGCGCGGAGATCGCTGGCCCCGACGCCCAGCTCATCCTCACCACTCCACAGGCACTCCCCACCCGCCCGCAGGGCCTGCACACCACCAAGCACGACAGCACGAAGCCGCTGATCCCGCACGCCCGACCTGAGAGCGACGATCAGTGACCGACACCAGCAGCGCCCCACCCGCCGGACCCGCACAGGTCCAAGAGCAACATCCGCCCATCGTCGAGTGCCTCGGCATCGACGACATGGTCCTTACGTACAGCAGCGAACACTGGATCGATCCCTGCCACGAAGACGGCGTGCAGTACTGGAACGTCGGCATGCACGTCAATGAGGAGGGGCCAGGCGAAATGTTCGGATCGATCCGAATCTGCGTGGCCGATGAATACCGGGTCGCCAACATCGTGCACAGCTTCGATTTCCTCAGCTCAGACCTCTACCGGATCGGCAAAACCCTCTACGACGAGAAAACGGGCGAGCTGTGCGACGACCTCCGGGATCTCCTCGCCCTGCCCGGCAGGGCAACCATCGTGGACGAGGTCACTATCGACCGACGCCTGCGCGGTCACGGCCTCGGTGTCTACCTCACGGGAATGGCCCTGGACTACCTCAGCCACGGAGCTGGCGTCATCGCGCTTTTTCCAGGCCCCCTGGAACGCGACGACGACACCGACTACGAACAGGCCCGGGCCAACCTGGGCCGCGCATGGTCACGTATCGGCTTCACGCCGTACCGCGACGGCACCTGGATCCTCGACCCCGGGACAACCGCCCTCGATGACGCCCTCCGGTGTGAACGCGAGCGACTTCAGCATCACCGCTGGAACATGACTTTCTGCTACGAAGCACCCGGCCGCAGCACAATCAGCGAGATCACCATGGCCAAGTGAGTTCCTCATCCCCTCCCCAACAGCCTGCCCTGATACTGAAGGCGATGTCTCGGGGACGTTGATACCCGGTGACACCAGTGAGGTCCCGCCCCGCGCCGACGCGGGGCCTCACGCGCGTATCCGCGGGAGGTCGGATGTTCATGCGCTGCCGAGTCCAACACCCCGTGCACGGCTCCGGTCACGGCCGGGTGGTACCTGGTCCGTCCGGGCCCGTGCGTCTGGCGGCAGCGCGACGGCGGATGAGGTCTGGGAGCCGGCGGCCGGGGTGAAGAATAGCCCGACCTTGCCGAGCCCGGTGACCACCACGCTCAGCGCAGGCAGCGCCCACCGAGCGGCGTGCTCGTCGTCCAGGCGCTGCCCGGTGCGGTAGCCGACCCGTATGTGCACCAGGGTGCGGGGCCCGCACTGGGTAGGCCTGCACTCAGGCGGAAACTGCCCCCTCACGGCTCTCCGGGATTCCCGCGAAGACGATCATGCGGTCCGTGACGCGGGCGGCTCCGTACGCCGCGGCGGAGAGGAAGCTGTTGGCCCGTGCGAGATAGCGAAAGTCCTGGCCGCGGGCCACCCAGAGGAGCATCTGAGCCGCGTTGACACTTCGGTACGCGGCGTCGACGAGCGCGCCGGAACCGCACCCGCTTCTTGGAGCCATGGGGCTGTCCAGATAAGAGATCCGCACGTCATGGTCGGCTGGCCCCATAAGGGCCACGACTTCGAGAAGATCACGGACCCGTTTGAGGCTCATCTCAATGTCCGCGTACACATCGCGGCCCGTGGCGAGCGCGTCTCTGGCCTCGCACCTGTTGCACGCCTCCTCGGAGCATCGATTGGTAGTCCTCGTACGTCACGGCGTTCAGCGCCTCGATCCGGGCGAGCGTCTCCACCGAGTCGTCCTTCTTCATCGCGGTGTCCATGAACTTCAGCAGCAGCTCCACGCGGATCTGAACGGCCGCGCATTTCCTCCGGTGGTATGCCGGAAGGCGAGCCCGGCTGTGCGCCCCAGGTCAGAGATGGTGTGGCACAGATCACAGAGAGGGCTGCGAGATTTATTGCCGGACCAGTGCGCTCCCGGGCCTAGGTGGAGAAGCCTCATGCACTCATTCACCTTAACGCCGCTGGAGTTCCACGTGAACACACCGCCCCGACCAGATCCAACTTCCCTGCAGGACCGCATTCGTACAGCTTCTGAGTCTATGGAGCAGACTCTTGAGTCGTTCTACGCAGAGAGGGACGGTGCCGACGGCACCAGGATCTGCCATCGCGAGCACCTGATCCATCTGGCAGTCCAAGTGATCGAGGAGTTCCGCAAGTACAAGCACGAGCTAACAGCTGTGCTGGCAGAACTGCCACCGGAGGAAGGAGATACACAGTCCTCAGCTGAGGACCTGGCGAAGAAAATCTTCGGACCCCGTGACTGTGCCGAATTCCTCGCAATCATTCTGCTGCAGCTGGATGCCGTGCTCAGGCGGCCGCCCGTGCTGATCGCGTTCCATCCACATGTACATGAAGCGTTCCTCGCACGGAACGCCACACTTGAGGGCGACGCTGAGGTTGTCGACGCGTTCACCAAAGACGTACTGGGTCGGCACCCCGGCCGCTGGCGCGAAGCCGTGGAGATGGCCCTGTTAGGGGACTGGGTCGACCTGTTGGCATCCAGATACGGTGCTTTTTACGTCAAGGACGTGCTCAAGCGTGAGGCGGAGGAGCACCACAGCCAGCTGCAGCCGCTGTGGGAGCGGAAGGCAAGAGGGAAGCGGACCCTCCTGCTGGGGCAGCCGATTGACGCGACCCGAACCGTCGAAGACCTGCTGGTCGATCACCGCACCCCCGAACAGAAGCTGCTGTCCAACGAGCTCGACACGCGGATCGCTTCGGTGCTGAAGGCGATGCGGCCTGCCGAGCAGGCCCTCGCCCTGCAGTGGTCAGCGGCCCACGACTCCTGGGGTTCGGTAGCCAGGGAACTCAGCTACGAGCGGCAGTTCGGAGACAGCGTGCGGCGCAAACTCCAGAGACTGGGCGACCGCCACATGGACCGGGCCGCGGCGGCAGACCGCACCGCACGGAGACTGAAGTGAACGTACTCTCCGCCACGCTGCCCGAATTCCTCGGGAGCCTGGGCGCCACACTCATCGTGGCGCTGGCCGGCTGGATGAAACGCCGCTGGCGCCGACAGGCCCGCACGCCGGACACCACGCTGAGTCCTGCGACCGGTGAGACCGGCCGGACCGGGGCCATGGACCACAATGACGCACAGATGGGCAACGAAAACGCCCTGGTCCGGGTCGCCGGCACAGGTCTGTCCGCCCTCGCCTACACGCTGCTGGAGGTCGCCGCCGCGATCCGGGAGAACACCACCGCGCGCAGGTAGCCCCCGGTGACACCCGTGAGGCCCCGCCCTGCGCTGATGCGCCGGTGCGGGGCCTCACACTCGTAGCCGACGCAGCAGACCGGCGCCGGGCCGGTCCATCTGCCGGACCGTGCGCAGCTCGCGCACCATCGCCTGAATCTGCTTCTCCTGCTCGGGCGTCCAGCCTGGCTCGGCGCGCCGGGGAGCGCCCGGAGGGCCTCCTGGACAGCCTCCCGACGGCGTTCCGGACGATGCGCGGGCCCCGTACGAGCAGGTGCGCATCGAGCGCCGCCGCCAGGCCCACGTCTCCCACGCGGCGGCCCTGCGCCGGGCCCGTGCGGAACGCGCGGCGAGGGAGGCCGCGGCGGCGACCGCAGTCCCGCAACCGACGCCGCTGTGCAGGACCGCGTGAAGCGATCTGCATATGCCATTTGGGATAGCCGCCGAAGAGTGTCCCTCCGGTGCAGCCTCACTGCCCGAAGCCGTGCGCTACGGTGATATCACGCTCGATGATTTTGCAACGGGAGGGCGCGATGAGTGATCAGCCGTGGACGATCACGTCCATTCGTGACGCTCTGGGCACCCCGGCCCTCGCTCAGCGTTTCCTCGCCGAGATCAACCGGGCGCCGGCTCACGAGTTGCTCGTCGTTTTCGCTAAGTGGGAGCGCATCGCCAAAGACGTCGTGGCCGCTATCGATCGTGGACGTAGGATCGCAGCGGCCGAGGCCCGCGGTGACGAGCCATCCGACTGCTGGGTGGACGCCACCGACCGTGTTCTCGCAGATGCCGAACACATCCGTACCCGCGGCGCCGCGTAACCCGAACGCCCCACACGCACAGTTCTCTGCCTGCTACTCTCGGCTCGGCCGACCTCTCCCGGCAACGCCGGCGCCATCGAGACGAGGGAGAGGTATGTACTGCCTCAAGTATGACATCGCTGCAGACGCTGTCCACGAGGCAATGCCGGCCCCAGCAAGCGAGTCGCTAACGCTCGCGCTTGCCGATGCCTGCCAAGATCCCGTCACCGCCACCCAGCCCTACGGCGAAGACGACGGAGTCATGCGGATGCTCGTCACTGACCACGCCTTCGCCGTCCTGCTCCTGGGCCATGTGTCCAAGACGATCACCGTGCTGCAGGTGACCTACCTCGGCTGATCGCGCCACGCCATGTATGCGGGCCACGCGCAGTGCCCCCATGGGGCACCGACCGGCTCCACACGCACCGTCAGTTCGGGGCACCGCGCAGCCGGTACCCGCTGAAGCCGCGGACCGCCCACTGAGAAGCCGAGCCGCGCGAAGCCGCCCGCGCCGACGAAATCCAGGCGCTGCGTGAGTCGGCGGCGGCCCGGTAGGCGGGGTGGGCCAGGATCGCGGGGACCCGGCCGCCGCGCCGGACGCTCCGCAGGCGCCGGTGAAGACGCGCGAGATGGGATCGGCCGGCTTCCATCAGGCGCTCGCCGCGCACTGGGCCGTGGTGCCCTCGAGCTGTGTCGGTCCGTCGATTGCGGAGGCGGTGGAGCGGCAGACCGCTGCGAGCTGTCCGGCCGTGTGTTCGCCGAGCCCGACGCCATCGAGGACGATCGTCGGATCCGATCGAGCAGGCCCGTACCGTGCGCCGCCGCCAGGCCCACGTCTCCCACGCGGCGGCCCTGGGCCGGGCTCATGCGGAACGCGCGGCGGGGGGCGTGACGGCGCGGCCGCGGTCTTGCAGCCGACGCCGCTGTGCAGGACCGCGTGAGGAGAGGAGAGCTCGAGGCATCGCCGAGGCGACCGCCCGGCGTGATCGGAGCCGCTGTCATGAAGCCGTCGTCGAGTCGCGGCCTTTCAAGCGTCGTCAGGACTGGATCCGCCGGCCCTGGTGATCGAATAGGCCCGAGCCAAGCACGCCGCCCGGCAGGCCGGTACGGCGACGGCCGTACCTCATCGCTGAGTTGCGGACCGCGACGTGAGCAACTTGTTGCCCTATCAGCAACTGTCGTAAGTGTCTGGTGAATTGATGGGATTCACTCGAACGATATTTGATCTTGGGTGTCCCCAAACCTGAAGACGGTGTGGCCTTCATCACCTAAGCCGTGCATCCTGTCACTGTCATGTCACATCCAGTGATCCAAAGGCGCTGGTCAAGCCGGTCTGTACGGTACATCTAGCGTCACCCTGCGCAACTGGTTGACCTCTGAACGTAAAAGTCGTCAGTCGGCGCATGCGTGTTCGGGGCTCTCGGACGCTTGAGTAGGTCACGCCCGGCGCACCTCCGCGCCGATCACCATCCCTCAACGAAGAGGACTGATGACCGAAGAAGTCGGCGAGGACGGCTGCGTTCCCGTGGCCGCGGCCCCTCTCCCGCTGCCCGTAGAGTTCGAGGCGCTCTACATCCTGAACCAGGAAGCGTTCCACGAACTGGCCCTGGCCGTTCTGGGGACGAACGACGCGGCCGAATGGGCGGTCCACCGCGCCTTCCTGGAAATCCTTTGCCTGTGGGGCAAGCTGACGAAGGAAAGCGAGGACCTGCAGAAGGAAGTGTGGGCGATCGTGAGGCGCACCGTCATATCGGAGCACCTGCTGTCCCTGCGGGAGCAGATGGCGGCACTGGACAGCGGCAGCGGTCTGTACGCGGCGCTCGGTGCGCTCCCGCCGCGGCAGTTCGACGTCATGGTCCTGCGCTTCATCGGCCACTACGACACCAAGCGCATCAGCTGGTACATGGGCGTCACGACCAGCACCGTCGACTACCACTGCCGCAAGGCCCGGGAGCGACTGTCCCCGGTCTACCAGCGGATCCTGAAGTGCCAGGGGGAGGGGACCGTATGAACACATGGGAAGAACATCTGGCGAGCGCGTCCACGTGCGAGCCGCGCCGCCCCTTCGACGTAGCCGCGGGCCTGCGCCGTCTGGCCCGGGACGCCGGGTATCTCCTGCCCCCGGCCCCGGCTCCGATGCGGCCGGAGAGCACTCCGGCCCGCCACCGCCTGACGGCCGTCGCCTCCTGGAGCGTCACCCAGGCCGGCGCGGCCTCACACGTGAAAGACCTCGCCGACGTCATCGGCACCCCCCACACCGTCTTCGACGGCTGGACCGATGATCTCGACATCGATGGCATCTACGTCTTCGCCTGCTCCCTCTACCTCGCCAACCACCCCGAAAGCGCCTGGTTCTGGTGGGGATTCGCCGCAGGCGCCGGTCACGGAGCGGCCTCCTACTGCCTGTACCTCCAGCACCTCACCAACGGAGAGCTGAGGGAGGCGGACGTCTGGTGGGAGCGGGTCGAAGACGCCCTGTCCGACACAGAGGGCGACGACCTCAACGTCGTCGAGAGGACCACACTGATCGACGCGCTGGAGGGATTCGCCGGGTACCGCGCCCGCACCGGCGCCCACCGGGTGGTTCCCATCGGCGACCTGCGTGAGGCGGTCGACCGCCTGGCCGACCAGTACCACGATGGCTTGCTGGGCCGCCCCGACCGCCGCCTCGCGGACCGACTGCGTGAACTCACCAGCCACTGACCCCACCCACCGCTGAAGGGAGCCTCCCCGGGCCCCACCCCACCCGGGAGGCTCCCTTCAGCTATGTCCCCAGAAGGGATCTGCTCCGTGACCACTCCCCCTCCCCCGTCAGACGACCAGCGGTCCTCCTCCCGGCGCGGCCCATGGGCCCAGGCTCAGTGCCGCGCCGCCGCAGGGCACTTCGTGAGCGGCCTCGCCTACGGCACCGGACTGGTCATCGCCAGCCTGGTCAACTATTGGCTCCAGCAGATGGTGTGACCTCCGGGCGCTCGAGCCGCCGGATGCCGGTCGGCCGCCAGCCCTGTGGGGGCCGGTGTCCAGGACGGGGGTGCAGCAGGTCGATCCCGGGCGGCCAGCGCGACCCCGGCGCGGCCGGCCCGGCGGGCGAGGGCCAATCGCACACGGCTGCTCCGCCCTGACCGTGCTACGCGACGCCGCCCGGAACCGGCATCTCAGAGGGTGCCCACGACTGGGACAAGTACCAGCACTGCCCACAGGTCAGAGCCTGCGTCCGTCGTCCACTCAGCGCCGGTACATAACTCCGAACAGGTTAAAGAAACAGGTTAAATATTCAGGATAAAGACTGCTAGGGTGAAGGCACGGAAGGAGGTCGACCACCATGGCGTCCGAGGAAGAGCTGTTCGCGAACATCGACGCACTGCTGGAGGAGGAGCCGCAGCTCCCGCCCCCGGCGGAGCGCGCCCGGCTTCGCGAGGCGGCCGGCATCACCCAGGCCCGCCTCGCGCAGGCTCTGAAGTCGACCGTGCAGACGGTCAAGAACTACGAGAACGGCCGGAGCGAACCCAAGGAGCCGCGCTTGTCGGCGTACCAGCGGCTGCTGAAGGGGTGGGCGGCGAAATACCCCGCCCACGGCGCCCCCGCCGTGCCCGCCCCGGCTCCGGCCGCCGCGCCGCAGCAGGAGGTACCCGAGGCGTTCACCGGCCCCGCCGCCCCGGAGCAGGCGGAGACCCCCGCGCCGGTTCAGGCCCCGGCCATGCCCGAGCACCCCGCCCGTGCGGCCGCGCGCCCGGCGTCGTCGTCTCGGCGCCCGGCGAAGAAGGCCGCCGCGCCCGCCGCCGACCCGCGCTTCCCCCACGGTCCGCTCGCCGTCCTCGATGGAGACGGCTCCGCGTACGGCGTCGACGGCCTGGTGCTCGACTGCCCGGCGGCCACGGTGGTGCAGCTGGTGGAGTGGACGCTGCGCGAGTCCGGCCTCGGTGCGCCGAAGCTGCACCGCCACGGCAAGGACGCCGACCCGCTGATCGTTCTCACAGCGTCCGCAGCCACGAAGCTCGGACTGCCCGAGCGCCTGGAGGACCGGCGCGGCCTGCGCCTGCCGGAGGACCACCCGGTCGTCAAGCAGGTACTGAAGGCGAAGTGGCAGCTCACCAAGCGCGGCTTCGGCCCGTGGCCGCGGATCTACCGCAAGGCGCAGGGCCGGGACCGGCAGTGCGTGCAACTGGCAATCCTGCCGTGGGACGCGCTCGACTCCCGTTCCTGGCCCGGCGTCGCGGAGATGGAGCCGGCCGACGTCGCCCGCGTCCTCGGGGTGTACGCGCAGCGGGTCATCACCCCGCGCGGCGGCACGGCGGTCAACGGCCTGGAGCTGATGACCGCGCTGCGCCCGCCGACCCGGCCGGTGCGCGACGAGGAGACCGGCAACTGGGTGTCCGGCCACAACCCTGGCTCGCTGGGGGCGGAACAGATGGACCCGGCGCCACCGGAGGGACAGCCCGAGCACCCCGCAATCCACCGGATCGGCTGGAAGGGCGGCTTCCTGCACGAAGAGGCGTACCAGTGGATTCGCCCCTTGGACCAGCTCACCGGCGCGGACACCATGCAGCCCTACGCGGTGGGCCTCGACCTGAACACGGCTTTCCTTGCGGCCGCGGCCCGCCTGGTCGTCGGGCTGTCGGAACCGGTGCACTTCGTGAACCCGTCGTTCAGCCCGAAGATCCCGGGGTCGTGGCTGGTCGACCTGTCCGGTATCGAACTGGACCCGCGCCTGCCATCGCCGTTCACGCCGACCGGCGAGCGCCCGACGGGCCCGGCCTGGTATCAGACGCACACCGTCGCCTACGCCCAGGAGCTGGGGTACAACGTCGCCCCGATCGAGGCGTACCTGCGCAAGGAGACCGGCGCGTACCTGGACCCGTGGCACGACCGGCTCAGGACCGCGTACGTTGACACCCTCGCTGACCTCGGCGTCACCAAGGACCTGTCCGACACCGAGTTCCTGGCGGCGATGGAGCGGCACAAGGACGTCGACCCGGCGATGGCCGCCGTGCTGGCCGCGATCAAGGGCACGGTGAAGGGCGGCATCGGGAAGCTGTTCGAGAACCCGCAGGGCAAGCACTACAAGGAGGGCGACCCGTGGCCGGCCATGATGCGGCCGACCTGGCGCCCCGACATCCGCGCCGCCGTCATCTCCAAGGCACGCGTCAACATGCACCGCAAGCTGCTGAACATGTCCCGGATGACCGGGCTGTTCCCGCTCGCCGTGCTGTCCGACTGCGTCGTCTACCCGAGCCCCGGCAGCAGCCCGCTGGACTTCCTGCCGTACTCGGAGTCCGGGAAGCCGCAGCCGGGCGCATTCCGCCTCGGGCCCACGCCCGGCCTGGTGAAGCTGGAGGGCGTCCAGACAATGACCTGGACGGTCGACCTGATGGAGCAGGGCATCAACCCAGCCCGCCACATCAAGGGCGGCGACGCCGTCCTGGACGAAGGGGAGTAGACCGTGGGGGAGATCGAAGACGCTATCGAGCGGGCGAGTTGGGAGACGTTCACCAAGGAACCGCCCAAGACCCTCCAGGGCCGCATCAACTACCTGCTCCGGCAGATGGGAACGGCGAAAGCGGTCGCGGAAGAACTCGGCGTCACCGCCGACTCCGTCAACAGGTACAGGCGCGGCGCCCGCAAGAACCCGCCCGAGGACATCGCCGCGAAGATCGACATGGCGGTGCGCACCCGCTGGCAGCCCCAAGTCCGCAGACGTCGGCGCAAGCAGGCGGGCGCGGCCGGAGGGATCACAGTGGATACCCGGGCTCGTTTCGGTTACAAGGCCGGCCGCCTCACCACCGACGACGGACGGTTCCGGCGACTCACCGTGCACCTTCCTGCGGCCTACGCGCAGCGCCTGTTCGACGCCCGCGACGCGGGGGCCAGCGACCAGGACATGCGCGGAATCATCGCTGAAGGATTTAAAGAAGTGTATTTCCAGGACGGTGGTGGTCGCGCTATGGGACTGTCGGACGTGGAACTCAACGACATCGACTATTTGGACTTGGACTACTAGACAGGAGCGAAAAGCGTGACCACTGAATTCCCGCCCATCGACCGTGACAAGAACCCCATGCTCGATGCCGACCACGATGCTGTCCGCATCGCCGACGCGCTGCGCTCCAGCCCGCACATCACCTTTGTCGCCCCGGCCGCGCCCGGCGACGAGACGGTCTGGTTCCGCGACGCCGATGGCACCGGCTTCGAGCTGTCCCTTGCCACCGTGGAGCCGGACCCCGACGGTGAGCGGGTGGCCTACGCCTGGGACGCCGTGGCCGCCGCGATCGGCAACCACCGGCACTTCATCCGGGCCGCCCTCGATCAGCCGTCCTTCGGGCCGCTCAACCTCAACACCATCACCGCGCTCACCCGCACCGGCAACGAGTACACCCTCACACTGACCGCCTGCTACCGCTCCGTCGACGACCAGGAGCACGCCACCCCAGCCGCCGATGTCGCCTACGCCGCTGACCGGCTCATCGTCAGCGACCCGAGCGACGCGGAACGAGCGACGGCCGAACTCCTCAACTACGTGGCGGCCACCTGGGACAAGCAGGACCTCCCGCTGCGCGAGCACGCCCAGGCCGTCGCCCGCGCCCTGCGCACCCGGTAAGGGGGATCTGGCTCATGTCCGCATCCACGGCCACCCGGCGCGCGTACCGTGAGGTGACGACCCGCCGGGAGGACCAGATGAGCGCGCAGCCCGACCACGCCCCCGTCACGCCGTACGCGCCCGCACCCGGAGCCCCGGCCGAACTCCTCGCCCAGCTGCGCGCGGACAAGCGGGCGGAGAAGTGGGTGCCGGCCTTCGAGCGGCAGTGGGCGGCGGCCCTCGAGGAATCCCGCCGCACCTTCTCCCTCGGCGGGCTGTACGAGGTCGTCCAGGAGTGGCAGGGCCGTCTCGCCTCGGCTCCGGCCGTCGATGCGTTCGTCGCCTCCGGCTGCGACGACAGTGACTTCATCGACATGGCGGAGCTCCGCGGGCGGCGCCGGTGACCGAACAGCAGCCGTATGCGGTCCGCTTCTCCGCCCCGGCCGCGAAGGTCCTCGACACCCTGCCCGAGCACGTTGAAGACATGGTGTGGGACGTCCTGGACGCCGCCGCCGGCGATCCGTGGGGCTTCCGGCCGTGGAATGCAGAGGACCCCGAGGGCGAGGACGTCCGGCACGCCTCCGTCGGCCAGCTCTCTCTCACCTACTGGGTGAACCGTCCGCTGCGCCGTCTGTCCGTCCTCACCATCACCTGGCTCGGATAGCCACCCGTGCAGGTGCCCTGACCCCGGCATCGCAACTGCCGGGGTCAGGGCGTTTTCAGTGTGACAGGAGCCCGGTCAGTGGCTGCAGGCCGTACAGACGGTGCCGGCGAACGCGTGATCTGAGGCGGCAACATCGCGGCCGGTCAGATGAGCAGCAGCGTCCAGCGAGGCGGACAGCGGCCGACGGACAGCAGTACCGAACTGGTAGGGCTTGTCGGTCGTGATGTAGCGGTCGACCTTCGCAGCGCGCTTGCCGGGGTCCTTCAGCACCAGGCTGTCCACCACGCTGCGGTTATGCCAGGACGCTTCGTCCCGTCCCCACTTCCTCTGCGCCTCTTCGGCACTCATGCGGAGGGCGTCGCCGATCACCTCCCAGCTGGTGCCCCGGACTCGCTCAGCAATCACCGCGGCTGACACCAGGGAGTCCACGTCACGGCAGCGGTGAGCGGCTTGGCGCACGTAGTCGCCTGCCACAGCCAAGTCCTCGCCCAGCATCTGCGTATATCGCCCAAGGGACATCGCGGCTGACTCGGCCGCCGACCCCAGCTCGATCCTCGCGATATCGGACGCGGTGAAGCTGCCGGCTGGCAACTCTCGCGGGTCAACCTGGACATCGCCCATCTCGGTACTCATGGGCCGGATCGTAGGCCCGCAGCCGCCAGATCTCCGCCGCCTCCAGACGTCAGCCGCCGTATCCACCAGTAGCCAACAGACGGCCACGCCCACCACGCCGAAGCCAGCGCCGTATCCACGCCTCGCTGCGCCCCGATCCGCACGCAGAGCGCTCTCCCCGCACGAACGGGTGAACTCCGCGCCACAAACACCCGGCGCCTACCTCTTCCGGGCGACACCGTGTCAGTCCCGGTTCCTACCGTGCGTTCCGTGACCACTTCACCGTGCCGCCCCTGGTGGTGCACCTGCCGAAGGGCCCGTACATGAGCCTCAAAAGCGGAGTCGACAACCCCCGCACCCCGATGCGCCGGTTCCTGGACCGCGAACTGTCCGCCGGCGTCAAGCCGTTGCGCGAGTCCTTCCGGTCCCAGCACCGCGCCGATCGCATCCTGATGCCCTTACCCGGGGTCGGCACTGAGAGCGGCACCGCCGGGACGGCAATCGACACCCGGCTTCGCCTCGCGTTCACCACGGCCGCGCCCGTCGACCTGCCTGCTGCGATCGGCATCGAACAGAGCGGCCACGACTACCAGGGCACGGGCCTACGGATGCGCGCCGTCGGCAACGAGCTCTCCGCGCGACTGACGCACACCGTCCACGCCCTGGACCTCGCCAACCGCGACACCCCCATCGACCGCGGCCACGATGAGGAGGAAGACCTGGCTCGCCTCCTCATCGCCACGGCCTGGTACCAGGTCCTCACCCGCAGCCCAATCGGCTTCGAACACACTCCGCTGTACCTCGCCGCATGCGAGGACCCCGGCTCCTTCACCCTCGACCATCTCCTCCAGCTCCCGCACCGCGACCTGGTGGCCGGCGTCGTAGCCCAGCTCCACCAGGCCGCAGACAGCCCACTGGCCTCCTTGCGCGCCCGCACCCGACCCGAGGACTGCACGCCTGGCCCCACGTTCCCTGGTGCGCAGATCACCGCCGACGCCGACCTCGTGATCGACGGGCTCCTCGTCGACTTCAAGAGCGACAAGCACCCGCACCGCTTCCCCAAGGCGAGCGCCTGGCAGCTGCTCGGCTACCTGCTGCTCGACACCGCCGACCGCTACCGCATTGACACCGTCGGCTTCTACCTCTCCCGCTCCGGCGTCCTGGCCACCTGGCCAGTGGAGTTGTACCTCGACCTACTCGGCACCTGCCGCCGCGACCTCACCGCGCTGCGCTCCGTCTTCGCCGAACTTCTCGCCGGCTGCCGCGCCGACGCGGAGCCGTACAGCCCGCACGACGAAGACCGTGTCCGGCGACTCCTGCAGAAGCTGGCCCCTGTCATCGAGGCCGGCCACTGCCCCACCTGCGCCCAGCCGCTGCCCGAGTCCACTCGCCACCCTCGTAAGTTCTGCACCGCCCGTTGCCGAGGCCGCGACCAGGCCATGCGCCGCAGGGGCCTCCTCCCCGGCGGTCCCGTCCCGACGCTGCCGCGCCCGCGCAAGGAGCGCCTGGAGCCCGGCGAAGGCTGGGGGGTTGTGAGTCTCACACCCCATTTCCGCAGGTAGACGCGGTGATCTGTGAGGCTATGAGGGTGTGAGCTGGAGCTCGCGCCGGTGCTTTGTCCTGATCTGGTGCCGCCCGTCAGCCCGGAGGACGATGGAGTCGTGGGCGAGCACCACGAGGACCAGGAGCACGCCGTCGAACCGGCGCGGCCGCCACCTCACCACGGCCCGCGCCCGGGAGATGACGACCGGGCTGCGCGAGGCGATGGACGACGTCGACATCGCGGCGCGGATCGTCGCGGGCGGGGGGAGTCTCTACGTCCAGGTGGAGTAGCTGGCGCGCCACACCGCTGATCCGGCGCTCCTGGAGCTGCTCGCCAGGACGCCCCGGCCGGGCGAGCCGTAGCCGCCGACCGCGCCCGACCGCGCCCCCGGGGGGGCATGGGAAAGGGCCCGCACCTGTGGGTGCGAACCCTTTGCCGCGGGGCTACTTGTGCTTGGTCTCGAAGTGCAGGTCCCCGTAGTGGGTGCCGCCGGTGATGCCGTGGCGGTCGCCCTGGACCGTGGTGGTGTCCTGGGTGGTGGGGGCCTGCGCCGCAGCCTCCTTGGCGCGGAACTGCTCGTACAGGGCGTCCGCCTGAGCCTGGACCCACACGTCGCGGTCGTTCGTGTTCGTCGCCATGGTGATCTCCGTCTGGTTGGGTTGTGCGGATCGGTGGGTGGGTCAGCGGCCGAGGTGCCGGCGCCCGGAGTCGTACATGCGCCGGGCCGCGCTGTGCCGGTCCGGGTCGCCGAGGACGCGGCTGGCGATCTGCGGCCACGACATCTGGTGTTCGTCACGCAGCTGCACGACCAGGACGGCCGCCCGGCGCTCCAGCAGCTGGGCCAGCTCCTTGGTGTGGCGGGCCATCACCGCGAGCGACTCCCCGTCCGGAGCGAGGTCATCGGTCGTGCCGAGGGCGGCGAGGGCGGATTCGAGCTGGTCGCCCTCGACGGCGACGGCGAGGTAGCCGCGGGGGTCGTCGTCCTTGGTCCAGGTGATCTCGGCCTTGTGGCCCTGGGTCTTGGTGACGCGAACGGTCATGGTGGGCCCTTCGTTGTCGCCTTGCGCTTTGTGCAAGGCAACTCTGACACAGGGCTTGCACATTGCGCAATCCTCCCCCTCCCCCCGGGACCCCGACACCGAGGTCGCCGACGTCCTGGCGCTCCTGTGCGCCCAGATCGGGGAGACGGTGGAGAACGGACTCGCTGCCCGCCGCTACGCCCTGACGGGGGATCGCCGGGCCCTGGCCGGGACTCTGCTGTAGTCGCTGCTGCTCGTGGTCCTGGTCGTCCTCGTGGTCTGCTGCCCGGCGGGAATCGGGTGCAGCGCAGCATTTGCATGGGCCAGGCGGCACACGGGTGTTGCTCGTGCAGCAGGCAGGCCCTGCTTGTGCAGCGACGGCCAGCTGCTGCACAAGCTGCTCGGGCCGCTGCACCCGGCCGCCGGCTCCTGTTCCGCAGACTTCAGTACGACGGCGGGCCGGCTCCAGCGCTGCATAAGATCGCAGATCTGCGATGTTCCGGGCGGGATCTATGCACGGCTCCCGCATACAGCGCCGGGTGCGCGCGGCTCGGGCAGACGTGTGTGCCCCTGCCGCACATCTGTCTGCGGTAGGGGCACAGTTCGTGGTCGGTCATCGCCCGGGTGCGGATGCGGGTGGTGTCACCCGGCGGCGCGGACGGCCCGGAGCGGCTGGTTCTGGCGCTTGGGCGGAGCGGTCTCGTACAGCGGGGCGGTGATCTCGGGCAATTCGCCGGCCTCGATGCGTTCGGCGGCGTCCTCGATCGCTTCCTCCAGTTCTTCCTGGGAGGCGTAGGAGGCGACGTAGGGGTGGAGGTAGTAGGTCCGGTACTTGCGGTCCTTGGGCCGCAGCACGAGGTTCCGGCTCTCCAGCAGCGACATCGCGGTGTTCGCGGAGTTCCGGGACAGGCCCACGCGGGCCCCCAGCTCGGCCTGGGAGGCGTTCACCTCGCCGCCGGGCTCTTGGCGCTCGATGAGGACACTCAGCAGCTCCATAGCGGCCTTGGTGAGGTCCAGCCGGTACAGCATTCCGAAACCGGCGCTGGCCTGGATCAGCATGCCTGCCCCTCCTCGTCGACGACTCCATCTTCCCCGTCTTCGGCACCGAGCTCCAGCTGCACGCTGCGCGGCGGCGGCGGGGCGTTGAGGGCGGGGAAGACGTCCTCGGGCAGCTTCCCGGTCTCCCGGTCGCGCAGCGCGTCCAGGATCTCGCGCTGGACGTCGCCGTTGCCCTCGAACCCGAGCATCGGGTTCACGAAGATCAGCCCGTTGTCGACGCGCTGGATCATGTGCCACTGCTCCAGCCGGCCGATGGCCCGGGTGACGTTCGACCGCTCCACGCCCAGCTTGTCAGCGATCTTCTTGTGCGTTGCGCGCAGCCAGCCCTCGCGCTGCCGGCCGATGCACCACAGCAGGACCGCGGACTGGATCGGCGACATGCCGTGCTGCGCGATGAGCACCGCCAGGACGTCGGCGAGAAAGTCGTTGGAGACCACGCTGTAGCCGGACCGGCCGTACATGTCGTGGGGGGCGCGGTACGTGTACCGGACGCTGACGTCCATCTGCTGCACGGGCCGCTTGCGCGTCGGCGGCTTGATGTCCTTGCCCAGCCTGGAGGACAGGGTCTCGCGGAAGGCGCTGTCACCACCGGGCGGAACGGCAGCGATGCGGCCCTTGCCGCGGCCGGTGGACGGGCGCTTGGGCTGGGGTGGCATCGACGGGGGTCCTGTCCTCGATCTTGTGGGGTATGCGCCGGACACTAGCAGTTGTTCAAGCTCAGTTGGCAGATTTGTACACGCTGGCGTGGCGCTTTGGTGTCGACGCCGACACACCCGATTCGGGCCGTGTTCCCTGGGAACCTGTCGCCACCTGCAACGATCCGCACTTGTACAAGTTGGGTTGGCAAATAGGAGTGTCGGTGTGGCACCGCGAGCACATTTCCGCAGGTCAATGTGTTGCGGCTGACACATCCTCTCTCGCAAAACCCCAGGTCAGAGCACGTTTCCGCGAGGTGCCTTCTTTTCCCTAAGACGCACGCGCGCGCGAGGGTCGCACCAGGGCCTCGGCTCTCACCGGGGCCAGCGCCTCCGACGGCACCAACCACCACAGCCACCAGGTGCGCACGCCCGTGGCCCCTCACCCGCACGAGCGCCACCCGGCCGCGCCGGCCTCCCCTGCTGCGCACCGCCACTTCGACGACTGAGGCGGCTTCGCGTGCGGCTCAGCCGCTCAGGCGCAGGTCGTGGACGGCACCATCGGCTCTGAGTCTCGGGTGGTGCCAGCCGTGACGCTTAGCAGCACTAAGGCGTGGTCGTGGATCGTGGACGGTTCCGCCGAATGGCCCGGGGGCCATTCGGCTCCGGTACCTCCGTACGTTGAATTTCGGCATTCCCATATCGGGCTTCCGTTCTGCGGCTGAGCTGTTCAGGGTCGCGTAATTCGAATTCACACAGTGAGTTTCTAGCCGAGGCCAGGGGTGGAACGGCAGGAACCCAAACGCTACACAGCTTGTCGGCGTGATGCATCACGCTGGGCGTGTGTTCCCTCGCCCCGGTGATGCATCACGTAATCAGCCCCACCGTGGTGGGTTGCCGTGTATGCTGACGGGGTATCGGTCAACGTCAGCGGCCAGTTTCAAGGATAGGGGAGGCGTCAGGGTGGAGCGCAGCGGAGCCCGTCACTGCGATGGGGCCGGCACTCGATCGGGCCGACGGTCCGTCACCGTCGTTGCGAGGGTGGTGGCTGGGAACCCCAGGCCCTACACAGGTCCGAGCGTAATGCACCTCCCCTCATAGCCAGCCCGGGTGATCGCGCTTGCGCGGTCGCCTCCAATTCGCGCTTGCGTGAATTGGATTCCGTCCGGAATTCCGCTTGCGGAATTCCATTCCCGCGCTTGCGCGGGAATCCGAATTGCGCTTGCGCAATTCGCGCTCTATGCCCCGGCTTGCCGGGGCATATCCCGCTCCGCGGGAGATCGGA
>NZ_JBMJCT010000030.1:0-59937 GCF_049222185.1 Streptomyces sp. LaBMicrA B280
TGCCACGCCTTGCAGTCGTTGCGGTTGCCGGGCAACGGCCGGCCGACCGCGACGACCAGCCGAGTATCGGCGTCGATGACGACCTGGTGGTTGGTCGAGTAACCGTCCACGATCAGCACGGTGTCCTTGCGGAACCGCTTGCGTTGCTGGAGCGCGAGCGCGGGTCCGAGGTGGTCGATGATGCGGTCGGCTGCGGACTTGGACACCCCGAACAGCAGCGCCAGTTGGCGGAGGGTGAGGTTCGTTCGCCAGTACGCGGCGACCAGCAGCACGCGGTCCTCCACCGGCAGGCTCCACGGCCTGCCCTTGCGTACCGGATCTGCACCCTCGCGCCGGATGCGCGGTGATCAGCTTGCCGAACTGCCGCGGGCTGAGCCCGCTGAACGGGGCTGTCCAGGAAGGCTCCGATACTGTGATCACACCAGCCACAACAAGATCATCCCACTGTGGCCGGCCTGCTCAAGCACCTCGCAGTCTTCACTCGCTGATACATCTCGCGATCAAGCCCTACCATCGCCGCCATGACATTCGATGTCCTCGCCGAGGACCTCCAGCCCGGTGACCTCTTGGAGCTCTCGACAGAGTCGGGCACCGTGGTCCTCCGGCTGACCCACGTGGAGCGGCGTACCCGAGGCATCAAGTTCATGGGTCGCAATCAGCAGGGGTCCCTGTACTCCAGCGGCATGAAGTACGGCGAGTTGGCACGGTGCGTCAGGCCATAGACCGCTGCACGGACTGCCGGTGGCAGCTACGAGACAGCCCTTAGGCCGTTTTCTGCGGATCATCTGATCGTTGGTTGATGTGTGTCGTTGAGCGATGCACAGTGGGCGTGGACAGAGCCATTGTTGCCGGACCGGGCGCCGAGGAGGGGTGGGCGATGGCGTGATCACCGGCAGGTGATCGATGCGATCGGATGGAAGTACCGGACCGGGGCGCCGCAGATGGCGCTGCCCCCGGAATTCGGTTCGTGGAAGGGGGTCCACAACCGGCTTTGGGGCTGGGCCGCGGACGGTACCTGGGAGCGGGTGTTCACCGCGCTCCTCGCGCAGGAGGACGCCAAGGGCGACCTGGACTGGGGCGTCACGGTCGACTCGACGATCGTGCGCGCCCATCAGCACGCGGCCGGGGCCCGTCGAAAGGGTCCCCGGCCGGCGAGCCGCACGACCATGCCCTCGGACGCTCCCGCGGCGGGCTGACCACGAAGATTCACCTGGCGATCGACGGTCGCTGTCGCCCGCCGACATTCGTCCTCACACCTGGACAGGCTGGCGACGCCCCTGCGTTCGAGCGCGTCATGGCAGCCATTCGCATTCCGAGGCCGATCGGTCGTCCGCGCAGCCTTCCCGAGGCGGTGCCGGCGGCCAAGGCATACTCCTCGAGAGCCTCTGAGATGCCCTACCACCTGTCCAGTGCCTCCACCTTCGTCATGGTGCCTTTACTTCTCTTCGCCGCGGTCGGCGCAGGCGCGCGTTGGCCGCTACTTTCAGGCCTATGAGCAAGCATCTCTCCCTGCGCGAGGCCGTGTTGTCGTGGCTCGAGTACGCGGGCGGCCTGTCCCCAACACCCCAGTCCATCGTGGTACTGATGCTCCAGCCCCACTGGGAGGACGTGGTGAGAGAGGTAGCCGCCGCAGCGCCTAGGGAAGAACACCCCGACCTCTACGTTAAGACCGACGGAGACTGGATCCCGAACTCCCGAACGTTGTTGGAGGCGTCGGGACTGGGCACGGCGGCACGTCTCATTGCCCGGGGCGTGCCGGTTCCCGTCTTCGAGGTCGCGGACAGCTTCGTCACCTTCTGTGCTGGCCCGGCACCGGTCCCCGAGCGATGGCTGCTCCTCAACGGCACCTTCCCTCAGGGAACTCGGATTCCGCTGGGGCGGTACACCCTGCAGACCTTCACTGCGGACGAACTCAATCAGACGATCCCGATGCCTGCGCTGAACGTCCTGCAGCGCCGGAGCCATGATCTCGACCTGATCACCGGCGCACCGTTTCTCCATGTTCCTGATCCCGGCCGTCCGGTCACGCGTCGTCCGACCTGGTTCGACGTCACCGGCCCGCGTGCGGAAGCCCAGCACTGGCAAGCTCTCCTTCCTTTGATGTTGTGGGACAGCGAACTTCTCCGGGTGGACTCGGTCTTCACCGTTGCGCGCGGACGCCTCTTCGATCTGAACCCCAGAGACGTGCCGACGACCATCCAGGTCTATGAAGGCCAGTACGGGAAAGAGGAGGTTGAGGTCCGCGACACCGGAGCCTTCCATGTCCCGGCCGAATATCTTCCGGCCCTGGCTGACTTCTGCACCGCGATCTCGGCGAAGATCGACGCGGTCATGGCAGGCGCGACCCACGAGCGACGCATCCTCAACCGGCGCGCCCGGCGACTCGAGCGCGCAGCCCGGCACCTCCTGGCCGCTTATCAGCGCACCTACAACGACGACGGCGTCTGGGAGGTGGAGACAGACGAACTGCGCCTTGACTACGTCATCGCCCTGGAAGCCCTGCTGATCAGCCCCAACGACACAGGCGGGCGCATCACCGCCAACATCCTCTCCCGCGCGGCTGCACTCTTTCTTACCCGTGACCACCAAGAAGAGGCCAAGGGCATCGTCCGACGTGCTTACAAGGCCCGATCCATTTACGTCCACGGCGACGTGATCAAAAACCAGACAGAAGAGGAGAAACTGCAAGAGCTGCGAAATCTCCGGCTCCTCACACTGCAGGTCATCCTGCGCTGGCTCGTCCTGACCCCTTCCGACACCGAGGACCTCGCGCTCCTGCTCGATGCCGCCGTCCGAAGCCCAGGCCGCCCAAACCGCATCGACCAGCCCCTGCGCGCCTTCTTCACCACTACCCCGCCACACCACCGGCCTGCCGACATCACCGCCCCTTGACCGCTGAGGGAAGCAGCCCGCCGTAAGGGAAGAAGGCCCCGGCGGCCGCTGACGCAGAGCGGGCCTCCGAGGGCTTCATGCGGGTCGCCCGGAGTCGACGGGGGAGGCGGCCCCGGGCGACGATCTGGGGGAGACCACGGCAGTCGTCTCCGCCGCGGGTGCTGGACACTTTCGCGAGAGTCACCAACCACCTGGCGTGACGTTCGTGGATCAGACACACGGCACACCCATCCCGGCCTGCGTCGACGCCACGTCTCTCGCGCCGCAACTCATCCTCACCGGACACGCCCCCGCAGACATCGATCACCTGCTCCGCGAGCAACCCAATGCCGCCAGGAACCTGGACACCACTGCGGCGGCTCATTTCGTCGTTCAGCCTGGCTCTCGCTTGGACGTCAGATGTCCCGCTGTCTAACTCGTTGACGCGCCGCGCCAATCGGGGGCGGCATCTACTGAGAATCCCCAGCGCGTCGACGTAAAACATCGCACCTACGTGCCAACTGACCCCAGAAACTCACCCGCCACCCACGCGGCCTCTCCACGAACCACCGCCGCTCCCCTGAAAACTGGCCGCTACGCCCATCGGGCCAAGACCAGTCCGGTCCGGACGACCTCTTCGAAGCCGCCTTCCGGATTTCACTCCAGGAGCGCCGCGCGTAGCTCGCGCTCGAACTTCGGCTGGGCGTCGCCGAGCTGAGCAGGACTGCTGTAGCTGAAAGAGTGCTGGCGCCGCACGAGTTGGTCGAGTGTGCTGGTCACTCTCCGGTCCCACCGGAAAGTCTGCACGCTGGTGAACGGTGACCGCTTCAAGACCTCCTGGTGGCTCTCCTTGGGATGGCTGTAGGTGCTGGAGCCGCCGCGCCGTTCGGGGCCGAGGTACTTGGTGCGCACGGCGGTGATGACATCGCTCCACCGGGGCAGCTCCACAGAACCGGGGGCTCCACCGCTGGCGAGTGCTGCCGCGCCCTCCGGCACAACCAGCTGGTCGAGGTCTCGCAGAACCTGGTCACGGTCGGCCCAATGGAAGGCGGCACCCATGACCACGAGCGTGCCCCCCGATTTCCAGCCCCGTCAGCTGCGCGGAATCGCCTGGCACCCACTGGACGTTGGCCACGCCCTGCTCGGCGCCGGCCTTGCGCACCTCATCGAGCATGCCGGGCTCCGGATCCACCGCCACGACTTCCCGCACCGTCCGGGACAATGGGAGCGCCAGAACACCGGGCCCCGTCCCAAGATCCAGTGCACGCTGTGTGCCGTCCAGGCTGGAGAGATCACGGAGCCGCTCGAAGAGCTCCGGCGTGTACCCGGGCGGTGCCGGTAGTAGGGGTGGTCGAAGTGAACAACTCGCCCGGGACGTACGACATGAGCGGACCTCTCGATGCTGCATGGAAGAACGACGGAGTGCCGCGGGCGCGGTGCGCCACTCAACGGTCCACTCGGGAACGGGAGACTGGAGTCATGGCCGCCACGAAGACGGGTGATGTCTACGCAGCCAGTGCTGTCGAGTGCGGCACGGTTGGCGCTACGACACCTTGACAGGCCACATAACGATGACCTGGTCCATGGTGCGGGTCAGGGTGTGGTCCCAGCGGGCGGTGTCGATCTGGGAAAACGGGGAGCGGGCGAGGACGGCCTGGTTGGCGTTCCTCGGGGTGAGAGTAGGCGTCGGAGCCGGCGCGGCGCTCGGGGCCGAGGCAGCGGGTGCGGACCTCGTCGACGAGGTGGCGCCAGAGGGCGGGCTCGAGCTCGCCGGGGGCGCCGCCGGAGGCGAGGACGATCGTTCCGCCCGGTTCGGTGATCCGATCGAGGTCTCGGACGACCTGGTCGCGGTTCATCCAGTGGTAGGCCGCGTCCATGACGGTCAGCGGGGCGGGTCCGATTTCCATTGCCATAAGAACCCCTAACGAAATGCTCTCCGAGGACTTGAGAGCTAACTCAGGGGTTCGTGAACGAACGCGGTTGCTACTGTCCGGACGTGGCTCTGACTGACCTCAAGAACGGCTTTCGTGACGATGAGCAGCGGCGGCGCGTCCAGAGGATCATTCATGATCGCCTCGCAGACGACCGTGACCCGCAGGAATGCCGCTTTCTCATGCGGTTCTGGTGGCAGCTGGTCATGTCGTACCAAGAGGTGTCGGTGGACGAGCTCAGCCTGAAGGTCGGCGAGCCGAAGCTGGACGTAATCGAGGCGCTGATCAGCGCCATCAGGTCGTCCCATGCGGACATCGACGCCTGGGTCACCACCACACAGCAAGTCTTCCCGGTGGTCCAAGATCGCGGCTTCAGGGCCGCCCAGGACGACGAACGTTAGCGCGGCCGAAGCTTCTTCAGCCGTCGCCAGCAGATGATGCCGCAAGCGAGGCTGAGGAGGCCGGGGGCGGGGCTGTCGACAAGAGCAGGCCATCCTCCACCCGGCAGGTGACAGCCAACTCCTGAGCGCCGTCTGGGACGCCACCCGGCAAAGCCCATTGCGCTCCGGTACGCCCGGCATCCAGGAGCAGGTCCTGCCAGCCTTCGTCGACGTCCTCGAAGGCCACCTCGGCCGCCTGCGACGGCTGGACGACAGCGGCGGAGTCCTGTCCCAGCGGTACGTGCGCATCGAACTCGCCGGCCTCCTCGACCTGGTCCGCAGCAGCGGCTATACCAGCGAAGTCGCCCACCAGCCTGTTGGCCACCGCGAGCGGCATGGCCCAGCTCAGCGGGTGGGTGGCCTTCGACGCCGACCTCCACGCGGCCGCCCAGCGTTACCAGCTCCTCGCGATCCGCCTCGCCTGTGCCGCCGACGACACCACCACGGTCGTCAACGTCCGTGGCGTGCTGGCCTACCAGCGCGCGCGACCGGCAAGCCCGCCGCCACCCTGCGCTACGCAGAAGCCGCCGTCGACCACACCGGCCGCAGCAGCCCCGTCGTCCGCGCCCGCGCCTGGGGCCGCATGGCTATCGCACACGCCGCGAGCGCCGACATCAGTGGCTTCAGGGGATCCACCGACTGCTGCCGGATCCTCCTGGAACATCGCCGCGACGACGACCCTCCCTCCCTGTACTGCTCCACCTCCGAGCAAGTCTCCGCCGAGGCAGGCCATGCCTTCGTTGAACCCGCCGCCATCAACCCCGCCCACACCGGGCGCCTGCTCGCCGAGGCGACCACGCTCCTGCCCCCTCACCGACCACGGCCCCACCAGCGGGTCCCCCCCCGCTCCGCCCTCCTGCACGGCGTCCACCTCGCGCACTCCCACCTCCTCGCCCACGACCCCGGGGCCACCGCAGCCACCCTCCTGCAACTCGCCGACCGCGTACCCGAGGTGCAGTGCGTCCGCTGCCGCAACCTCCTGCGCAGGATCCGCCGCTCCGCCGGCACCCGCATGCGCGCATCGGACGGTGCCCGTGCGCTCACCGCCGTCGACAGGGCACTGTGGGCTCCATGACCTCCGTGACCGCCGCGCCCTACGACCACCCTGACGCCCGCCGCCTCACCCGGGCCCTCCGCGCCGAACAACTCGGCCTGTACGGCTTCGCCGATGACCCGGACACCACCCCTGAGGCGGACTTCGCCCCGCCCACCGGCCTGTTCCTCATCTTTTACGTCGGCCAAGAGGCGGCCGGGTGCGGAGGAGTACGCCTCCTCGACGAGCACACCGCGGAGATCAAACGCATGTACGTCTCCAGTGACGCCCGCGGCCATGGAATTGGCCGGTACCTCCTCGAACACCTCGAACGGCACGCCGCCGGCCGCGGCGTCACGCGGTTCATGCTGGAGACCGGACGGCGCAACACCGCCGCCCTGGCCCTCTACGACCGCACCGGCTACCTGCCCTGCCCCTCCTACGTCGCCGGACGCGACCCACGAGTCAACCGGGCCATGACCAAGTCCCTCGGCAGCAGCTCACCGCGATAGCCGGAGGACCGCCCCGCCCGACACCGGCCTCCGGCCAAGGAGGGTGAAGTACTCCGTCGCGATGATCGACTCCCGCTCCGCTGCGGGAAGCCGGGAGAGGATTCCGGGCAGGGGCCGCTCCCGCGCTGCTTCACTGCGGTGTGCCAAGATCGCCGCCAACTTCCGGTCCGTGCAGTCGCTCACATCGACCGTCTCGGTGACGTGCTCGTCCGGCACGCTGAGCACCTTCTTGCCGACCCGCGTCAACAGCGCACCCAGTTCCCCCACTCCCGAATCCGGATGCGTTGCGGCGTACAACGCATCGGGCTGCCACGGAGCCCCGGCCTGCGGGTAAAGGTGCTCCAGGCCCGCGGCGTGGAACGCCAGCAGGGTCGCCTGGTGGGTGCGGAGGTGATCCGGGTGGCCGGTCAGCTGGCCGTAGGCGTCGTGGGTGACGACGACCTGTGGCCGTACGGCGCGGATGTGTTCGACGATCAGCCCCGCCACCTCCTCTAGCGGGGCGTCACAGAGCCGGGGCCGGCCGGGCGCGGATTCGGGGATGCGGGCATCGGCGAATCCCAGCATCCGCGGCCTGCCCGCTCCCAGGATGTCCAGGGCGTCGGCGAGTTCACCGGCCCGGTGGCTGTCCGGTGCCCAGGTGGCGGTGATCACGGCGGTCGCGGCGCCTGCGGCGGCGTGCTGCGCGAGGACGCCTCCGGCCAGGAGGGACTCGTCGTCCGGATGGCCGAAGACGCCCAGCAGGGACGGCCGGGGCGCGGAAGAGGACGGAGGCACGGGTAAGGCCCTTTCTGTCGAACGTGGTAGCGGGAGGGGACGGCGTCGGGCTAGCGACCGGGGGAGGCGTACGGCTGGAAGTGGGCGGGTGGGTGATCGAGCGGGAGAGCGGGGTTCCAGGCGGTCAGGCACTGGGCGCTGGGCACGAACAGCGGCTGGGGCAAGGCGTCGAGGGGCCAGAATCGCCAGGATCCGATGGCCTCCTCTCGTTGCTGAGGGATGCCGGACCAGCGGGTGATCAGGGCGGGCACCGTCAGCCGGACGATGTCGCCCACCCGGTCCAGGAGCGTGCCCAGCACCTCCACGTCATCGGGCTCAGCCACGAGGCCGGCCTCCTCGAAGAGCTCGCGCACGGCGGCCTCGGCGAAGGTCTCGCCCGGCTCGACGGTCCCGCCGGCGAGCTCCCAGGTACGGCGCCGGTGTCGGCCGAGCAGCACGCCGTCCGGGCCGTGCACGATCACCCCGACTCCCAGGGCGGTGTTCGGCGGCGGAGGTGCGCTGGTACGGGGACGGCTGGGCACGCGGTTCGAACGGCGGACCGTGTACAGCCGGTAGGAGAGGGCGTTGTCGGCCGCCGGGGCGTCGATCGCCGTGACCGATTCCAGGGTGAGGCCGTGCTGGACCAGGAGGTCTTCCCACAGCTGCGCCCTGAGGACCCACATGTTCACGGGATGGTCCTGGGTGGATCCGGGCAGTCGCAGGATTTCGGGCCGCGCGCTCACTTCGTTCGAGGGCCCGACGCCGTCCGAGTTGGTGTGCAGCGCGGAGAAGACCAGGCGCCCGCCCGGTCTGAGGCCGTCGGCCAGGGCGGGCATCAGCCGGTTGGGATCCAGGTACGGCAGGGAGCCGACGGAGTAGATCAGGTCGTACGGGTCGGCGTCGCGCAGGTGGGCCACCGCGTCGGCGCAGACCAGGTGCAGGCCGGGGTGGTCCCGGTAGCGGGCGAGGGCGCGCTGGTGCTGGGCGGGGGAGGCGTCGACGGCGGTGACCTCGGCGCCCAGGGCGGCCAGGTGTGCGGCCTGTCGGCCGAGGCCGCTGCCGAGGTCGAGGACACGCAGTCCCGCCACCTCGCCGAGGGCGTTGATGCCGGGGCCGGTCTCCGGGATGCCCCAGTCCCATCGGTCCAGTTCGGGCAGCTGAAGTCCTCGGGTGATCTGGTGGGTGCCGTAGGTGTTCCAGATGTCGACGGTGTCCTTCTCGGCGGTCACCGAGTCCTCCATCGGAAAGGGGGGTGAGTGGGGGTCAGTGGCGCAGGGCGTAGCAGCGGAGCACGTCGAGGTCGGCGGTCTGGACAGCGGACCAGCCGAAGGTGAGGATCTCGGTCTCGGCGGGGCTGACCGGGCGGCGGCAGGTGATGACCGCGTACGGGGGCTCCGGCAGGCCTGTGAGGTCGCTGGTGGTGATGTCGGCGCACTGCCACGCCGGACCGGGAGCGGGGCCTTCGTCGTCCGCGGCGGGTGCGACGGCGCTGGGGGAGATGTCGATGCCGGTGGTGCGGTATCCGAGCTCGTGGTGAAGGTGGCGGGCCAGGGCGCCATCGCCGCAGCCGAGGTCGAGGGCCGGGCGTCCGCGGCTGGGGCCGAGGTATTCATCCATCAGCCGCTGCTCGGGGCCGTCGAACTGCCGGTAGCGGCGGCCGCCCGCCCAGTGCAGGTCCCAGTACGCGGTGGTCGAGGTCGTCGTCATGGGGCTCCTTTACGGGCGGGTGGCACGGCGGTGCGCGCGGGCGGGACGGGCATGTCCCGCAGGGCGCGGACAGGGGAGACGAGCAGAAGGATCACGGGGACGATCTGGAGGACCGCTCCGACGGCGAAGGTGCCGCGGACGCCGAGGAAGAGGACCAGTGCGCCGGCGGCCGCGGTGGCCAGGGGCCGGGCTCCGGCGGTCACCGTGGCGCTCGCGGCCTGCATGCGGCCTTGGAAGCGGGGCTCGCACAGGATCTGCCTGAGGGACCTCTGGCTCGTCCCGGAGACTGTGGCCCAGAACAGCTGAACGGCCAGCGTCCCGGCGAGCGCGATCTGCCACTGCGATCCGGAGCCGGCGAGCAGGAGGGGGATCTGAGCGAGCGGGCTGACCGCGAATCCGATGATGATCGTCGGCCCGATCCCGATCCGGGAGGCGATGCGCGGGGCGAGGAGCGCCCCGGCCAGGCTGCCCGCGCCGCCGACGCCCATGATCACGCCGAACGCTGTCGGGGATACGTGCAGGTCGGCGAGGAGGTAGTACGCCCAGTACGTGTTCATGACCGCCAGGCCGAAGCTGAGCGTGGACAGGGCCGCGATCACCGTGCGGATCGTGGGCTGCCCGACCACGTAGCGCAGGCCCTCACCGATGTCCCGCGCAAGGCTGCGGCGGCCCTCGGATGGCGCGGCGACCGGCTCGGGGGTGCGGATGCGCCACACGAGCAGGGCGGAGACGAGGTAGGACAGCACGTCGGCGAGGACGGAGCGGGCCGCGCCGACGGCACCGACCAGCGCCGCGCCCGCGTTGCTGCCCGCGCTGTCGGCCACCGACGAGGCCGCGCCGAGCCTCGAGTTCGCGTGCTGCAGCAGGTGAGGTTCGACGAGGACGGGCAGGTAGCTGATGGCGGCCGCGTCGTGCACGATCTTGATGATTCCCAACACGACGGCGACCGCGTACATCTGGCCGATGCCGAGCACCCCGGCGAAGTCGGCGGCCGGGATGGTCGCCAGGCCCGCCGCGGCGGTAAGGTCCGCGGCGATCATCTGGGGGCGCTTGGCGTACCGGTCCGAGAGCGCGCCGGCCGGAAGCGCCACGACGGCGTTCGGCAGTTGGCCGAGGAAGGCGAGCGCGGCGATCTGAGTGGTGGAGGCGTGGAGTTCCAGTACGGCCAGGGCGGGGAGGGCGACGGTGCTGACCGCGGATCCCGACAGGCTCGCGCACTCGCTGGCGACCAGGCGGCGCAGATCCGGGGAGGTGGCCTTCACGGCCTTCGCCGTCCGGGTCGAGGTCGTCACCCGGCCTCACCGCCCGGCAGGTCCGGGGAGATCACCCTGGCGTAGAGCGGGCCGGTACCGAAGTGACTGAGGATCGCGTGGGTGACGGGGTGGCAGCCCATGCTCACCTCGGTGGCACGGGCGAGCACCGGCCGCGGCCGCCCGGTCAGCCAGGTCACCGTGACTCCCAGCAAGGCGCGCGGACCTGCGGCCCGGCGATGACGGTCAGCTGCGAGGCCGCCTCTCGCAGCCGGTCGGTGATGTCGGCGGAGGCGACCAGCGCGGTGAGGATGCCGGTGACGGCGAACAGGCCCAGTGCGGCCGGCACACCAGTGCCGATCCGGCACGCGAGCAGTCCGGCCGTAGCGCCCCGGTCCACCTGCCACGCCATCCTCGTCGTCGTCATCTGCGCGCCGCCGTCCTGGAGCCGGGACTCGTCCCGGTACTGGAACTCCTCCTCCTGCGCCGTCCCGCCGCTGTCGAGTTAAGTTCCCTGCGCTTCGTCCCTGCTCGGCTGCGCTGCCGGAGGTCAAGTCGATCCCCCTGTCGGTCGGTCACGGCTGGTCCGCGAGGCTAAACGACGCAACCCCCGATATCGAACGCACGTTTTTGGTCGGTCCTGAAGTCCCGGGACAGAGCGTTCGAGGAACCGTGGAAACGGCACGGACCCAGCTCCTGCAACGGCACTGTCTCCAGGGGGGGGTGGCCGAATCGCCGAGGTTCCAAGCGCCGTACACCAGAGGGCGCGTTGGTGGGTGCGAGGGCGACGCCGCCCTCGCCCCGCACATCCATGCCGCGGTCGGACGCAAGGACCAAGCCGCCGTGGGAGGCGTGGCTTGTCTGCTGCGGGCGGAGGTGCAGTTCCGTGGCCGCCCGCGTCTCGAACTCCCCGAGCCTGGGTATGCGCCGGTACGCATGGATCAGGTGCTCGAAGCGGTCCCGTGAGGCGCCCCATCGATGTGCCGACGGCTGCCCACCGTGCACCCGTCAGGCCGTCTTCGGCGGTTATGTTTTCAGTCAAGTCGCAGTGGGCCGCGCCGAGGCCGCAAGGGTGCCGACTGACAACCTTCCGTCAACGCGGTGATCTGATTCCGCCTCCCTCGTTCGGGTTGTCGCAGTACCCGAGCCCCGACCCGGCACCGCCACCGGCTGCCGGCGGGGGACCGGCCGACCAAACCGACATCGCGGCCCCATGCCGCATGAATCGGCTGACAGAGGCGAGGAACGCGGCGTCCAACACTGGCTCTTCGGGGCGAGGGCGACCAGTTCGGCATCGCACAGGCGGGGTGTAGCGCCGACCGACGGGCGCCGCGGCACCGCGTAGGGATGCTCGTCGCATAAAGTGCGCGCGCATGGGTGGCCACGGCGTTCGCCCAATGACGATCTTGGACGCCTTCGTTCTCGTCTCAGGCACCCCTCGGGCCGCACCACCAGGAGGAATCAGTGTCATCCCAGCAAATGATCACCCCCGAGGAAAAGCTGGCCGAGGCGAAGAAGCAGCTGAGGTTTCCGCGAATTGTTGTGATTTGCGGCTCCACTCGTTTCATGGCCGAAATGGCTGAGGCCGATGTGCGGGAGACCGAGGCCGGGCGGATTGTCGTCAAGCCGGGTTGCGACCTGAAGTCGCCGCACGAACTCTGGTCCGATCCTGTCGAGGCCGATGCGCTGAAGGTTCGACTCGACGCATTGCACCGGTCGAAGATCTTGCTTGCTGATGAGGTGCTCGTTGTCGGCGACTACATCGGAGACAGCACCCGAGCCGAAATCGCCTACGCACGGTCGCTGGACAGGCCGGTGCGGTTCACGCACCCCGAAGTCGACCCCGACGCCTGAGTGCCCCCTCACTCTCCGCAGGTCCCCCTTGGATTGGATCATCTAGCGGCTGGCGTGGTGGTGAGAGCGTGCTCACCCGGATCCGGGTGAGACGCCCTGCGGTCATCTGCACACGGGTCCCGTCCGCACCGCATAACTCGCAGCAGGGAGAAGGGAAGACAGGGGTGATGCCGTGACGATCACCCCACTGTTCGCCGCTTCGATGGCGGATCTGACGATCGAGCGCATCCGGGCGCTGGCCGCGCGCTCGGATCAGGTTGAGAGCCAGACGCTGGAGTTCAAGCGCGAGTACTCCTCCAGCCTGTTGAAGTCGATCGCCGCCATGGCCAACACCTACGGCGGCTTGATCCTCGTCGGAGTCAACGACCGCGCCGCCGACGGCGAAGACCGGGTCGTAGGCGTCGACGCAGAGAGCGCGCTCGACCGGATCGTCAGTGGCTGCTACGAGAAGTTCGACCCGCCACGGGAGCCCAAGTTCATCGCGGTGTGTCCTGGCGTCCCAGCCCGACGCTGCGCGGCCTGCACCAGCTCCCCGTTACCTTCGGCTGGCGCGGATCGCGGATCGCGGATCGCGGTCCGGCCGTTCCGCCGGGTTCCGGTACCACGGACGGCCGGACCGGCCGGGTCCGGTCAGCGGGGCTCCGGGACCATGGGCAGCCGCCCGGCGGTCAGGCTCATCTCGGCGCGCGGCGAGACCGTGGTCCCCGGCACAGGCCGCAGCCGCCAACGGGCGGCGAGCGCGGCCAGCGCCAGTGTCGCCTCCGTCATCCCGAAGACGTCGCCGATGCATTTGCGGCTGCCCGCGCCGAACGGCAGGTACGAACCGCGCGTGACCTCCTGGGCCCGCTCGGGGAGCCACCGGTCCGGGTCGAAGACGTCCGGGCGCGCGAAGAACTCCGGAATGCGGTGGATGACGTACGGGCTGATCAGCACGTCCGTCCCGGCGGGGAGCCGGTGGCCGGCCAGTTCGGTGGGCTCGGTGGTCATCCTGGTGTACATCCAGGCCGGCGGGTAGAGCCGCAGGGTCTCGGTGAAGATCCGCTGCGTGTGGACGAGCCGGGGGACGTCCGCGTACTCCGGGACGCGGCCGCCCAGCACCTCGTCGACCTCGGCGTGCAGTCGTGCCTCCGCCTCGGGGTGCGCCGCGAGCAGGTGCCAGGCCCAGGTCAGGGCGCTCGCCGTGGTCTCGACACCGGCCAGCAGCAGCGTCATGACCTGGTCGTGGACCTCCTGGTCGGTCATCGCTCCGCCGTCCTCCTCGTCCCGCGCGGCCAGCAGGGCCGACAGCAGGTCACCGCGGTCCTCACCCGAGCGCCGGTAGTCCCCGACGATGCCGTCGATGAGGCTGTGCAGCCGGGCGAGTGCCGCGTCGAACTCCCGATTGGCGGCGAGCGGAAGCCTGGCTACCAGGCCGGTGGGGTCCATCGCCCGGCGGAAGGCGCCATGGACCATGACGGGCAGGCTGCGCTGGATCTCGGCGACCGAGTGCGGCGCCATCTCCGTCGAGAACAGCGCACGGGCCGTCACCCGCGCGGTCAGCGCCTGCATCGCGTCCGCCACGTCCAGGGGCAGACCCGCCCGCCAGGTCTTCGCCTGCGCCCCGCACTCCTCCTGCATCACCGCGGCGTATGCCGCGATGCGCGCGGTGTGGAAGGCGGGCTGGACCATGCGGCGCTGGCGGCGGTGGTCGGCCCAGTCGGAGGTGATCAGCCCGTTGCCCAGGATGGGGCGGGCCTTGTCCTTCACCGGCCCTCCGGTGTCGTAGACCCGCGCGTTGCGCAGCACCTGCTGCACCAGCTCCGGATGGCAGGGCAGGTAGGCCGGCTTGGTGCCGAGGCGCAGTTCGACCAGGTCGCCTGCGGCGGGCAGCGAGCCCAGGAACTCCAGCGGGCGGCGCGCGAGTTGGACGGCGTGGCCCACCAGCGGAAGCCCGCCTGGTGCCCTGGCGATCCGCCATCTGCGCGTGGCCGGGTCGGAATCGGTCTTCATGCCGGGTGTGCCCTCCGGGAGTGGTGGCAGTGACGGGAGCGAGCGGGCGGGCTGGGGCGAGGGGACGGCAGCGGGCCGGTCGGGGCTGAGGCCGAGGGGACGGCCGGACCGGCCGGGGCCGGTCAGCGGCGTTCCAGCACCATGGGCAGCGGCCCCGGCTCCAGGGTGGCCTTCGGCTCTGGCCGCAGTGCGGAGCCGGGCTCCGGGCGCAGCCGCCAGCGTGCCGCCACGGTCGCGACGATGAGCGCGGTCTCGGTGAGCGCGAGGACGTCGCCGATGCACTTGTGGCTGCCCGCGCCGAAGGGCAGCAGCGCGCCGCGCGGCACCTGCGCGGCGCGTTCGCCCGCCCAGCGGTCGGCGTCGAAGATCTCCGGGTCGGGGAACAGGTCGGGGTTGTGGTGGAGGGCGTAGGGGCTGTAAAGGATCATCGTGCCCGCGGGGACTTTCCGCCCGCCGAGTTCGACGTCCTCCGCGGCGACACGCATCGCCATCCAGGACGGCGGATAGAGCCGCAGCGTCTCGGTGATGACATTGCGGATGTAGGGCAGGGCCGGCAGGTCCTCATGGACGGGGGTGCGCCCGCCGAGCGCCGCGTCCACCTCGGCGTGCACCCGTTTCTCCACCTCGGGCAGCCTGCCCATCAGATGGAAGACGAAGGCCAGGGTGGAGGCGGTGGTCTCGCTGCCGGCGACCAGGAAGGTGACGACCTGGTCGAGAAGCTGGCCGTCGTCGAGCTTCTGCCCCGTTTCCGGGTGCTCCGCCCGCAGCAGGGTGGAGAGCAGGTCGCCGTGGTCCTCGTCGGACCGCCGCCGTACGGCGATCATGTCGGCCACGATCTGCCGCAGCCGCGCGTTGGCGTGGTCGTAGGCGCGGTTCGCCGGTGTGGGCAGCTTCTCCATGATGCCGAGCGGGGCGACCGTGCGTTTGTAGATGCCGTGCGAGACGGTCCGCAGGCACTGCCTGGCCTCCTCGACGGTGGCCTCGTCGAGACCGGTGGAGAAGAGGGTACGCGCGGCGACCCGCATGAGCAGGGAATGCATGGCGTCGCCGATGTCCCGGGTCTCCCCGGCCCGCCAGGCGTCGGTGACGGTACGGGTGTCCGCGGCGACTGCCGTCGTGTAGGCGGCGATCCTCGTCGGGTGGAAAGCGGGCTGGATCAGCCGCCGCTGGAAGCGGTGTTCCTCGCCGCGGGACACCGACAGGCTGTTGCCGAGGAGCTGGCGCGCCTTGTCGAAGACGCCGCCCTTGTCGAAGAGCCGGGGGTTGAGCAGCACGTGCCGGACCAGCTCCGGGTGTGCGGCGAGGTAGGCCCGTGCGGGTCCCAGCCGGACCTCGACCAGGTCACCGTGGGCGGGGAGCGAGGCGAGGAACTCAAGGGGACGCCGCCACAGCGCGGGCACGTGTCCCAGCAGGGGCAGGGCGCCGGGCGCGGTACCGGCCCGCCAGGACCGGTCCGTCACGGAGGTCTTCGAGGGGAGCATGCCGAGGTCCCTACTGGATCAGCGAGTTGACGTCGTTCACCGGGGCCTGATAGCGCCGGTCGCGGGTGGTCCACACGAAGTTGCCCTGGATGAGGTCCAGCAGGACATCCCGGCTGACGTCGTCGAACGCCCGGATGCACTCCATGTCCTCGGCCATGTCGTCGAGGCGGTCCTGGAAGAAGCGCCGAAAGTCGGTCTCGTCGCTCATGTCGCACAGCCGGAAGCAGTTGGTCGTCTGGCCCAGGGCCTGCTCACGGTCATAGGAGTAGAAGTCGTTGACGATGGCCAGCCCACGCGTGGTCATGCGGGCGGCGAGGCCCGTCCTGGCGTGCTCGGTCAACTCGCGGTGGCGGTAGATCGGGTACGACATCCGCATCCAGAAGTCCACTCCGACGTCGGTGACGCGGAAGCGGAAGTACTGTTCGGGAGAGGTGCCGCAGAGCACCTCCTTGAGCCGGGTGTCGCGGAACATGTGGTCGCTGGTGACGAAGGCGCGGGCGCCCTCGTAGGCGAAGCCGGCGTCCTCGGGGGAGTAGTACCGCTCACACACCGCGCGCAACTGCGGCAGGAAGAGGCCGAAGTCGTGCAGGGCGGCGTCCATGTCGTCCCACACGAAGGTCACGCAGTTGAGCACGCAGACGGCCTTGAACGCCTCCATGTCCTTGATGTGACGGGCGCTCTGGGACCAGCGCACGACATCCATGTAGGAGATCCAGCGCTTGTCCGAGACGGTCTTGCCCAGCGGGGCGACCGCGCGGTTGCAGGCGTCGATGACCTCGCGCAGCTCCGCGTCCGTCATCGCCACCTTCTGGGCCTCGTACCCGACATGGCGGTCGAGGAGGGCGGCGAAACGGTCGGTGCTCTCCTGCCAGTAGCGGGCGGCGCCCGCGGGGGCCGTGGTCGCGGGTGCGGTCAGGTCCGCGGTCATGAGTTCCTCCTGGTGGCCATGACGGCGAGGTGCTTGAGGGCGGTCACCGCGTCGGCGGTGAAGGGAGCGGTCTCCAAGACCTCGACGGCTCGCCGGAAACGATCGTCGATCATGTGTTCTACGGTGTCCCGGGCGCCGGTGGCCGCGAACAGCGCACGGACCTCCTCGGCGCCCGTTTCGTCCAGAGCGGGGTCGCCGATCAGCGTGCGCAGTCGGGCGTGTTGGGCTGCGTCGGCCGTGCGCAGGGCGAGCGCGACCAGAGTCGTGTTCTTGCCGGCCCGCAGGTCGTCCAGACGGGACTTGCCGGTGTCGCGAACGTCGCCGTACACCCCCAGCAGGTCGTCGCGGAGCTGGAACGCCTCGCCCAGGGGCAGGGCGAACGCCGTGCAGGCGGCGAGGGCCGCGGCGTCGGCTCCCGCCAGGGCGGCGCCGATGTGCAGGGGGCGCTCGACGGTGTACTTGGCGGTCTTGTAGCGGTTGACGGTCAGAGTGGCGTCGACGTCGTCGGTCGGCTCGCCGGTGGCGTGGAGGTCCAGGTACTGGCCGAGCATCACCTCGGTGCGCATCTCGGAGACGAGCGGCAGCACCGCGGCCGACTGCGCGGGAGTCAGGCCCGCCGTGTGCAGCAGCTGGTCCGACCAGGTGAAGGCGAGGTCGCCCAGCAGCACCGCGGCGCCCAGCCCGAATCGCTCCGTGCGGTCGTCGCCCTCCTTTCCGGCCAGTATCCGGTGGATGGTGGGACGGCCGCGCCGGGTGTCACTGTCATCCATGATGTCGTCATGGATGAGGGCGAACGCGTGAAACATCTCCAGGGAGGCGGCCACGCGCAGGACCGACTCCGGAACGGTTCCACCGCCGACCGCCTGCCAGCCCATGACGGTCAATATCGGGCGAATCCGCTTGCCGCCGACCATGAATTCTTCGAGTAGTTTCACGAGCCGGGTCATCCGGGCATCGCCGGTAAATTCTCTGCGGTTCTCCAGAAAATCAGCGAGAATACTGTCGACGGAGTTCTTCGTGAAACTCTGGTCGAGTATTCCGGGAGATATCGTCTGGGTGCTCATATTTCTGTGCTTCATCCCCACTCGTTGAAGCAGTGCAACCGGCTGCGCGTCCACGGCCGCGTTCACACGGGCCACGGCACGCGAAGATGCCGGACACGTCGGGCGTATCGCAGTGAAACAGTCGTGCGGTCATACGAAAGCGCCGTACGGATACGCGGACGCGTCGTATGTGCGCGCATACGGGCGCGTACGGACGGACAAACATGGATACGGCCGGGCACTGTGAATTCAGCCGGGCTGTGCGGCGCGGCGGACAGGAGGCCGGGCCGGCGTCAGGAGACGAGATCGACGCGGAGTTCGCTGAGCCCGCGCTTGTTGACCTGTGAACGCCAGACGACGCCCTCGCGACTCGGTCTGATGTCGCGGTGGCGGCGCGGCAGTTCGGTGAAGACCGGCTTGGCCCCCGCCTTCGCCAGGGCGGCACCGATGCAGTGATGGGGGCCGCCGCCCAAGGACAGCGGGCGCACGTCGGGACGGCGCAGGAGGGCCGGCATGCCGTTGCCGATGAGGTTGGCGGTGGTCTCGTGGCCGCCCAGGAAGAACATCATGACGTTGGCGATGATCTCCTCGTCGGAGAGCTTCTCGCCGTCGAACTCCGCCAGCAGCAGCCGGGAGAGGAAGTCGTTCCGCGGAGCCACGCGGCGCTGCTCCACATGTCCGGCGATGTCGGCGCCGAACTCCTCGGCCGCATCGTTCATGGCCCGACGGGTGGTCTCGTCGACGGCCGGGTCGATGACGTGGCCCAGGGCGTCGGTCCACTTCCGGCAGAGGTCACGGTCCTCCACGGGGAGACCGCCCAGGCCGCAGAACACGGTCACCGGCACCAGGGCCGCGAGTGATCCGATCAGGTCGAAGTCCCGGCCTTTGCCCATGTCGTCCATGATCCGGTGGATGATTCCGGCGATCCGGGACGCCGTTTCGTTGATCGCCTTGGCGGTGAACAGCGGGTTGGCCGTCCCGCGCGGCCGGCGATGCGCCGCGCCGTCCCGCGTGAGCATCCACCTGCGGCTGGCCTGCCTGATCGGACTGTCCTGGCCGCCCCGTTGCGCGGCCCATTCGGGGTCCTTCGGGTATTCGCTGCTTAATCCAGTATTTCTGATGAGCGATGCGACCGCTTCGTATCCCGATACCACCCAATGGCCGTAGGATGTCCGGTGGACCGGTTCCACGTCCCGAAGTCTTTTGCGGAGCGGGTACGGGTCGGTTCGCAATCGTGGGTCACGAGCATTGAACAAAGGTTTACTGCCCGTTGCTTCCATGCCTGTCTCCCCCATGAAAATCGGCAGGCGGGGCCGCAGGCCACACTCACGGCCTTGGACCCGCTGGCCGAATAGTAGGCACAGTACGGCCGCACATGACAAGGCCCGTCAGCCTGGACAGGACCTCAACTCGCTATTAGTGTCCAGTCGTTGACTCAGGCACCGATCGGACCTGCGGGGGGAGGCGGAGGTCGTACCGGTATATGCCTCCTGGGAGGCGGCCGGCCGGGTGCCGCGTGACTTTTATCTCAGGCTTGGGGAAACCGGGCATCTTCGGGTTCGGTATCTTCGGTATCCCGGAGGAGTTCGGCGGCAGCGGCGAAAAGGGCTTCAGGTACAACGCCGTCATTGCCGAGGAGTGCGCCTTGGCCGGTGTCACCTTCGGTGGCGCCAGCGCGCATCCGGCCCCGCCGGCCACCCCGGTGCAGTACACGAGCTGTCCGAGGACGGCACCCACCACTTGCCGAACGGGGCCAAGGCCTATGTTTCCGGGGCCGCGGTCCTCGAGCACGAGGACGTCGAGTTCCTCGCGGAGTGCGGGGACGAGGATGAAGCGGGCGGTGCCCGGAACGTGGCGTCACCGTCTTCCACGACACGGTCCGGGCCTGGTGCGCCACACTCGGCGCCGCCTACGCTGCGCAGTTGCGTCGCCGGTGGCTGCGTCCCGGCTCACCCCCGATCGGCTCGCCGCCCCGGCCGAGCTGGGAGTCGGACGGGCATAGCTCGCGAGGCCCTGGGTCCGCACGGTCCGGGGCGTCTTCGGTCGACCGGTGACAGCGCGGTCGGACCGGTCCGGCTCCTTCGCCGACGCTGGTGAGCCGCCGTCGCTGCCTCACTCCGGCCAGGGGTTGTTCCGGATGATCCCGACGAAGTCCTTCCGGCGGAACGAGGGGTCGAAGTGGGCCAGCACGTCGTCGTTCATGGTTCCGAAGGTGGTGCCGGGGCGGTCGGCCATCCCCTCGTAAAAGGCCTTCAGGATGCGGTTCTTGAAGTCGGGACGCGCGTGCGCGGCCACGACATCGGCTCGCTGCTGTGCGGTGATCTCGGCGAGGCCGAGGCCGAGGCCGAGGACGTCGGTCTCGACGCCGAGGGTCACCACGGCGACCTCCGGCGCCAGCTGGAGCGGCACCTCGGGGTCGACCTCGAGCCCGCGTGCGGCCGCCTTCAGCGATCCCCAGAGATAGACGCGACGCGAGTGGTTGAAGATCGTCTCGTCGGCAGCGGCACGGACGAGATCGGTGGCCTCGCGGACCAGCTGGGTGTCGGGGATGACGATCTCCGCGATGTTCTCCGACATGAAGCCCTCCTTGCCCGGGTGGAGTGAACCGCGTTCAGCGTTCCTCCCGATCGCGGTCCGGCCCACCGCCCAGACTGCCGGGTGCCCCACAGCCCGAATCGAGCAGCGCTTTCGCATGATCGAGACGAACCTGCTCGACGAACTTCGCCGGAGTGGTGTCCATCTCGGCTGCGAACATCCGCGCCAGGTGGCGCGGGCTGACGCCGATCAGGGCGGCCAGTGAGCCGACGGTATGGGGGAGTCCGGGCCGCGCCGCGACCAGGTCGACCACAGAGCGCAGGGCCGGTGCACGGGGAGGGCGTACCTCCAGGGGCGCCGAGAACTGGGGCTGCCCCCCGGGGCGCTGCATGAACACCACGAGGCTGCGGGCGACATCGCGCGCCAGGTCGCCACCGTGGTCCTGCTCCACCAGCGCCAAGGCCAGGTCAATGCCGGCCGACACGCCTGCCGAGGCGACGATGCCGCCCTCCCCGGCTCACCTGACTCCCACGCCGGCCGTATCGACGCGACCGGCCTCCACTTCGACTCCACCGAACAAGCCGTCGGCGGGGCCCGCCACGTCATGGCCGCCATCCTCGACTGGTTCGACGGCCGCCCCGTCACCGTCCCGAGCGTCCACCCCGGCTCCCGGCCGATCATCATGGACACCGCCAGCGCCTTGGCCTCACCGAGGCTGACGCACGCCACTCCCTGGGCACCCTGAGCGAGGAAGGCAACCGCCCGCCGATGGCGCCCAGGCCCTGATGGTCGCCTACGAGCCCGGCTTCAGCGTCTCCGCCCTCCATGGCACCTGGGTTAACTGATCTGCGGACGCCCGAACGGCCGCTCCTCGGAGGGTGAGAGGCGAGCCTTCGAGATCAGCGCATCGACGTCGGTCACGCGCGGCACACTGGCCACAGGAAGCGCCCGCTTTCTACGTCCCCCGTCGAGGCGGGTGGCCTTATGTACCCCGGCCACACCTTGACCACGTCGCCCAGGCCCAGAACCGTGGGGGCACTTTTTCGCTGCCGATCATGCCTCGCCGTCGGGTCGGCTGGTCCTGTTCAGGCTGCCGGGGCAGACAGAACGGTCTTGGCAACCAGGCGGAGATTCCTGATCATCGGATTAGGGTCGCTCTTGCGGCTGACCAGCACGACGTGGCTGGGAGGAGCGCCCTCGATGGGGACAGTGACGAGGTCGGGCCGCAGTGAGCTGCGCCGATCGCCGACCGGGAGCACGGCGATCGCCCTCCCGCTCGCGACGAGTTCGAGCTTGTCGTCGTAGCTTTCGATTGACGGCAGGCCCGCCCCGAGGATTCGGTAGGAAGCCCACTCCGCGGTTTCGAACGCGCACGGCGCCACCTCTTGGCCGGCCAGTTCTTCCGCGGTCACCGACGCGCGGTCGGCCAAGGGGTGCTCGCGCGGGACCACGAGCATCCGCGGCTCCTCGTACAGCAGGGTGATGGACAGGTCGTCGGCGGCGAGCGGCAGCGGGGCTCGCGCGATCAGGGCGTCGACGCGCTTGTCGGACAGTGCCCCGACGTCGCGGCAGCTCAGATGCCGGGTGGTGATCTCGGCGTCCGGGTGACGGCGGCGCAGTTCCCGTACGGCAACCGTGACGACCAGGTCTTCGACGTAGCCGATGGCGATTCGTTCGGTCCGGGCTTCTGCACGCACGGCCAGCTCGGCCTGGCGGGCGGCCCGCAGCAGGGCTTGGGCCCGGGGGAGGAACGTCTGGCCGGCCGGAGTGAGCCGGGTGCCCTGGGGGTTGCGGTCCAGCAGTCGTGTGCCGAGATATTTCTCGAGCCGCTGGATCTGACGGCTCAGCGCCGGCTGGGCGACGTGCAGGTCGGCGGCGGCCCGACCGAAGTGCTGGTGCTCCGCCACCACGGTGAAGCAGCGCACGAGCCGCAGTTCCAGGTCCTGTCCGAGATCGTTCACTCTTGCAGGATACGCATCATGCCATTTCGGAATGACCGGGCTGCCGAACCGGTCTTGGACGGCGGGGCCGTCCCGGGTCTTGACTCAAGGAGCAACGTTTCCGCGAGAAAGAGACAGCGTGATGAAGGCGATCCAGTTCCACGAAGCGGGCGGGCCGGAAGTCCTGCAGTACGACGAGGTGCCGGTTCCCGAGATCGGCCCGGGTGAGGTGCTCGTCCGAGTGCACGCGGCGGGCGTCAACCCGCCGGACTGGTACCTGCGTGAGGGGATGAAGGTCATGCCGGCCGAGATGAGGCCGGCGCTGCAGTTCCCCCTGACCCCTGGAACGGACATGTCGGGCGTGGTCCAGGCGCTCGCTCCGGACGTGCGGGGGTTCGCCATCGGCGACGAGGTCTTCGGCATGCTGCGGTTCCCCGGATTCGACGGCCGGACGTACGCCCAGTACGTGGCCGCGCCGGCTTCTGACCTGGCACACAAGCCGGCCGGTATCGACCACGTGCAGGCGGCTGGAGCACCGATGGCCGTGCTGACCGCCTGGCAGTACCTGGTGGATCTCGGCCACGACGTGCCGTCCCCTTTCACCGGCCAGGTACACCAGCCGGTGCCGATCAGGCCCGGGATGACCGTGCTGGTCAACGGGGCCGCCGGTGGAGTGGGCCACTTCGCGGTGCAGTTGGCGAAGTGGAAGGGGGCACACGTCATCGCGGTGGCCTCGGGCCGGCACGAACGGTTCCTGCGCAAGCTCGGCGCCGATGGGTTCATCGACTACACCACGACGCGGGCCGCGGACGTGGTCAGCGGCATCGACCTGGTGGTCGACACCGTCGGCGGGTCGGCCAGCTCCCGCTTCCTGACCGTGCTCAAGCGCGGCGGCACCATGCTGCCGGTGTTCTTCGCCCAGTACGACCCGGCAGAGACGGCGCGCCTGGACATCACCGTCTCGAACATTCAGGTACGTTCCAGCGGACCCCAACTCGCAGCCATCGGGCGCCTGTTCGACGAGGGTAAGCTCCAGGTCGGGGTGGACAGCACCTACCCGCTGTCCGAGGCGGGCAGCGCACACATGCGAGCCGCGCAGGGGCATATCCAGGGCAAGATCGTGCTGAAAGTGGTCTCGTGATCGCCGTACACCAGCGGTCGGCGGCGAACCGTGCCGGTGATGAACCATGTGGTGGTCATGATTTTCCTTCGCGAACAGGACAGCAAGGACGGCACAGGCCAGAAGGCCATCTTCTGCGCCCCGACAAGGAGTTCTGCGAGGACTGTCAGTGGGCGCACCTGGTCTTGCGCCACCGCCACAACGGGGAGTCGATCCGCGCGGCCTCATGCATGGGGCCGTGTTCCTCGTGGCGGAATCAATTCATGAAATGAGACGAAGATGAGATCGATGGAGCCCTTCCGCGACGAGGCACGCAACCGTGGCATACCGGAGGACGAGGTTGAGCGATGGCTCAGCGGCACCCTCCGACCCCGCGCGATGTTGGGCCGTCCCGGTCAGAGACACCCCGACGGCCCGGTGGCCGGACGGGTCGGCGGACTGCCACCGATGCCCGAGGGCGAGCCCGTTCCGAATCTTCCGTTTCTCGCGTCGGTCGACCTGGCGGCCCTCGCCCCGGGCGCGACGGACCTCCCCCTCCCGAAGGACGGCACACTGCTCTTCTTCGCGAACACAGAGATTCCGTGGGGGGACGCCGACTGGTCCAGGCTCGTCTACGTCCCGGCCGGCACACCCGTCTCCGAACGCGCTCCGGAAGATAACAGTCAGCCGCACCCGGCCCACGATCTGTATCTGACGATCGATCCCTCACTGCCCAACCGTGCTGAGGACACCGGCGAATTCCCACACAGCGAAGCGCTGAGTGAGGTGTGGTGGGAGACCTCTGACCAGATGCAGACGAGCGGACCGCTGCAGATCGGCGGCTACCCCTGGGTCTGGAACAACGATCCCACCGACGCCCCCGGCGACTGGGTGCTGCTCGCGGAGATCGGCGGAGACCTGGTCGAAGGCGATCTGGGTCGTGTCTACTGGGTGATTCGCCAAGGCGACCTGGCGAACGGCCACTTCGACCAGGCCTCGGCCTGCTACGACATGGCCGGCTGACGCGACCTCAGGCAAGGAACGTACCTTCGAGCTGGTCGCGGGCCCGCTTGGTGCCGAGGCAGCTCACAAAGCATGGTCAGGCGTAGGCCGCTCCCTGCGATGGTCCCCGATGTTCCGCAATGTCGGGGCGGGGCGGTCTTCCGGCGCCGCGCCGCGCCCGACGCACCCCCAGCCCCTCCTCGAAGCGATCGGCAACCCGCGCCGTGCGGAAGCCCACGGCACCCGGGAGCAGGCCGGACCCGCTGCCGCGAGCGCTCGAACTGCCGTACGTGACGCACAACCTTCTCCACGATTCCCAGGGACGGGCCTCCACGCTGGGACCGCGCGGAGGCGGTACGGCTGATGGCCGGCCGGCCGGCCGTTCCGCCACCCGGCTCCGCGTCACCGCCGGACAGCGCCCTCTGGGGACGCGGCCGTGCGGATCGATCACCTTCCGTGGGGCGGGGGCCGGACAGCGGTTGCGGCGGGAGCGTCAGACGGGCGGGCAGCCGAACCAGTCGACCGCGCCGGTGCCGCCGTCCGAGGTGTAGCCGAGGCACCTGATGGTCCTGCCGTGCACGGTCGTGGACCGGTCGACTCCAGCGTCCACGCTGTCACCCTTGTAGTGGCGCTCGACGAGGGTGTCGATCTCCACGGTGTACCACCGATGCTCCTTGGACGGGATGCTGCACCCCCGAGCGGTCACGGTGCGGCTCGGCCCGCTGCTCCACACGTCCTGCTCGGCACGGACGCAATGCGCGCCCGCGGCTGCGACGGCGGGAGGAGTTGCGGACACGAGCGGGGCCAGCGCGCCTATGGTGATCGCCGCGCCGACGCCAAAAAGGTGTTTCACAGTCGGGTTCATTCTTGGATCCTCCTGCCGGGCAGGGTCATCGACCGGAGCCGTGGTGTTGTCATCTCCTGGTGATCGTCACACCCAAGCGTCGGTCCCGGCCCGGTGGCCAGGGGCTGGTTCCTCCTACCCGGTGACCCTGGTGCTGCCAATGCAGCAGACCGACGAGATGCACCGCTCGACACCGGAACCGGGTGCTGTCGCCAGGGAAGCCGGCGGAACTCGCTGGGAAGCGCCGCCGAGCTCGTCGGCATCTGTGCAGCCCCCTGGGGCCTGACCGCACGGAGGGGGCGGTGGTCGACGTAACGCTCTCCTGACATAGCAGTTCGCCTTTCACCCGAGAAGATGTCCGTCCGAACAACAGACTTACCGTCCACCGCTGACAACCCCGGGCCGAGTTGCGAGCGGTACCGCGGAGCGGTATTGGACAGTGGGCGGAGGGCGATACGCCAGGCTCATGCGACGCCGGCCCGGACCTCGGATCGCCCGAGATCTCGTACCTCACTGTTCTGGACGCGCGATAGCGTCGCTTCTAGGGCTCGTCAGGGAAGGGACGCCACCAGATGCTGCCCAGCAATGGCGCTGCCGACAAGGATGACCGGAAAAGTCTGATTCTCGACTTCGCGGGAGTGCTCACGGCCAGCCCCATCCCTACTCATCGTGAGTGGTGCATGTCGGAGGGGCTGGAGCCAGGGGCGTGGCGGGCAACGCTCAACGATCACCCCGAAGGTCGGCGGCTGTACGCGGCGCTGGAGATCGGGGCGATCGGGCAGGCCGAGTGGAACGAGGGGACAGCGGTGCTGCTGGGGGAGCACGTGGACCCCATGGACCTGATGGGGCGGGCCTGGGCCGAGGTGCCTCCGGCGCGTCGGATGATCGCGCTCGCCCGGGCCGCGCGGGCCGCCGGTCACCGGCTCGCGCTGCTGTCCAACAGCTTCGGGCTCGATCCGTTCAACCCGTACGAGCACGTGGGGATCTGGGACCTCTTCGACGTGCACGTCGTGTCCGAGCTGGAGGGACTGGCGAAGCCAGACCCGGCGATTTACCGACTGGCGCTGGAGCGGATCGGGTTGCCTGCCGAGCGGTGTGTGTTCGTGGACGATCACGAGGTGAACCTGCCGCCGGCGGCCGAGCTGGGCATCACGACCATTCATGTCACCGACGAGGACAGGGCCGTGGCGGAGCTGGAGGCTCTTCTCGGCGTCACGGCTGTGCTCACGGTCTGAGCGTCAACTGCCGCCTGGCCAAAGGCTGTCCGCCGCCCGGTTTCTGTGAGTACTGTCCGTTTGGGGCCCATCACGCGGAGGTTCTAGAGCATGCAGTGGTCGGAGTACACCACCTTTGAGCGCCTGAAGGCGCTGCGCGGTGCCATGACGCGGGAGCAATTAGCGGAGGCCGCCGGCGTTTCCGTCGGCGTCGTCCGCAAGCTCGAACGCGGCGGGACGGCTTCCCTGCCGTCGCTGCTGTCGATCGCCGACGCGCTCGGTACGGACATCGCCGTGCTCCTCGGGCAGCAGGCGCCGCGCCGGTCCATGGACCGCGACGAGCGGGCCGCATCGCGCCTGGTTTCCGCGGCCATCCACGACGCCGCCATCTGCATTCCCGCCGAGGTCGAGCCGAGCAGTGAGCTTTTTCCAACCTCGGGTTGAGGCGTGACGAAGGGCGGGGATGGCCTTCACGATGGCGGTGACCCGGTTGCCGCTACAGCGGAGTTTCCGGGGGAGGCACCAGCCCTTCAGAGCGGCCATGGCTTGCTCGCCGAGGCAGCGGATCCTGGCGTGGGTGCTGTTATGCCGACGTTGCCGCAGCTTGAGACGCAGGCTGGGGAAGGGCACCGGGATGATGCCGTCGCCGCCTTGATACGCCTTGTCCGCCCAGCACCTCACCTCCGCGTCGCGGGGGCGTGGTCGCCGGCAGTCCCCATGTCGTGGCGAGCGCCGGGAACGGTGGGCGAGGCCCACAGCAGTCGACCTGCCGCATCGGCGATGACCTGCCACTCCGAGCCGGCCCGTCGGACACGGCGGCGCCGACCCGGCTGAGAGCTGCCGCGGAGCTGCGCACCGACCGGTGACCGGTCGGTGCGGGCTCGGTCTACCGGATCGCGGCTTCGCGAGAGGTGATCCGGTTCGTGCGACCGACCGCGTGGCCCACCGCGTTGCGCACCGCGAGGCCCGGCCGGGTGCGGGGCACCATGAGCCTGGAGAGCAGACCGACGCGTCGCTGCCGCGGGCCTACCTCACGGCGGAGCCGCGACTCATAGGCGGCGAAGGCGCGGGCGTGATCACTGAGGTGGGCGGCGAGCTTTTCTGCGAGGGCGTACGCGCCCGCCATCGCCATGCTGGACCCGTCACCCAGCAGGGCCGTCGCCGCCGCGTCCCCGAGCAGTACGACCCGTCCGCGGGACCACGAGGGCACCCGAACGGTGGACAAGGGGTCGAAGAACGGAGCGGGGTGGTCGAGGAAGGCTGCCACGAGTTCCGGTGCCCGCCACCGCACGTCGGCGTAGGCGTCGGCCACGGTCTGCTTGTGAAGGGCGATGTTCTTGCGGTCGTGGGACGCCGGCTGTGCGGCCCGGAAGGTGAAGATCGCGAGCGGGGTGCTTCGCGAGGGGTGGAGGACCAGCATCCGGTTCGGCACGGTCAGCATCGTCATCTCGGTCGGGTCCTCGATGGCGTCGGGTTCCAACGGGACGGTCGCGCCATACAGGCCCAGGTCGCTCGCGAACTGCCGCTCGGGCCCGAATACCAGGCGCCGTACGGTGGAGTGCATCCCGTCGGCACCGACGACCAGGTCGAAGCGCCGTGGCGCGGACCGCCGGAAGGTGACGTCCACCCCGCCTTCATCCTGGTCGAGAGCGGTGACCGTGTCGTCGAACACGAACTCGGTCTCGGTCTGCGCCGACCGGTGGAGCACCTCGGACAGGTCGGCTCGGGTCACCTCGACCGTCGGCGCCTTGTCCGAGGTGAGCGGGAGTTGCAGGATTCGCCTGCCGCCGGGGTCGAGCAGGGTCAGCGACCGATTGCGGGTGGCGAGCCCGCGGAGCTGCGGGAGGATGCCCATGCGCTCGGCGACCGGGATCGCGGGCCCCTTCACGACGATCGCGCTACCACCGGAGCGCAGCTGCCGGGCGTGTTCGACGACCGCCGGCCGGTATCCATTCCGGGAGAGCCAGTACGCGAGTGCGGGCCCTGCGATTCCAGCACCGACTATCAGCACCTCGGGCTTCTTCATGACGATGACCTCTCGGAGTGTCGATGACCAGGTCCCCGGCGAGTGCCGGGCCGGATCTGAGGGAGCGGCGGCACGGGGCGGTGCAACCGGACCCAGATACGATCAATTTCGTACCTCAGGGAAGCGCGCCCTTCAGGTACGATGCAAGTCGTACTTGAAGGAGGTGCCGCGTGGCCGGGAGGAACCTGGACGGCCCGGAGGCCGATGCGCTCGATCTGGGTGCGGTGTTTCGTGCCCTCGCCGACGAGCACCGTCGTTCGGTGATGACGGAGTTGGCCACCGACCGCAGCGACAGCGAGCGGGGCTGCAACTCGTTCAACCTTCCGATCTCGAAGCAGACCCAGACCCACCACTTCCGGGTCCTGCGCGAGGCAGGTCTCATTGACGAGATCGACTACGGCAACCGCAAGGGCGTCCGGCTACGACGCGCGGACATCGAGAAGAGATTCCCCGGGCTCCTCGCGCTCCTGGAAGCAGGGCCCCCGGCCGATACCGCTCCTCGCTGAGCACAGCTGAGCACACCGGAGGGGCGTCCGATCCGGCCCTGAGCCGCGAGTTCGACCGAATCCAGCTCGTGCCCGGCTCGCAGGTAGCCGGGCACGACGCGGGCACGAAGGGGATCGGTGTCGCTTCGACCACCGTCCCGCGCTCGTGATCGGCGCCGAGCACTTCCGCGCGCGCTCCCTCACGCCACCACCCACTGAGGTTTCCTCAGCTTGCCTGCGGAGCGGGGCCGTTGGGGTGAGGGCGGGGGTCCGTGCGTAGAGAAGCTCCTGGTAGACGGGTGCGTGTCGAGTCCAAGCCGTCCTGTCAGGAGCTTCCGCATGCTCGTCTACCCAGCCGGGGCCGATCTGTCCACCTCCGCGCTGCGCTTCCTCGCCCGTGAGCTGACCGCACGTCGTCTTGCGCAAGGGACACGATGGTGCCAGCTGGCCGCCGGACGGCAGGCGCTGTTCGTGCCGGCTCATCTGCGATGCGGCCCTACCTACGCCCAGCTCGCCGCCGGATTCGGCGTGGGCACCACCACCGCCTACCGATACATCGCCGAGGCCGTCGACATCCTGGCCGCTCTGGCTCCAACCCTCACCGAGGCGGTGAGGACAGCCTCCGGCAAGGCGTTCGTGATCCGGGAGGCACGCTGCTGCCGATCGACCGGATCGCCGCCGACCGACCCTACTACTCCGGGAAACACAAGAAGCACGGCATGAGCGTGCAGGTGATCGCCGACCCGGCGGGACGGTTGCTGTGGGCCTCGCCCGCGCTGCCGGGATCCGTCCACGACATCAAGGCCGCGCGAACCCACGGCATCATCGGCGCCCTGGCGGGGGCCGGAGTGGAATGCTGGGCCGACAAGGGCTACCGGGGCGCCGACGGCACCGTGCGAGTTCCCTACTGGGGGCGCTGGGAGACTCTCTCCCCTGATCAGCGGGCCGTCAACTGCTCACACGCGAAGTTCCGTGCACTCGTCGAACAGGCCATGGCCACCCTCAAAACCTGGCGGCTCATGCGCAAACTGCGATGCTCTACCAGCCGTATCACCAGCCTCGTCCAGGCCGTCCTCACCCTGCACCTGGCATGCTCAAACTGAGGTTGGAAAAGGCTCACTGTCTGCCGGCGGCGCAGCCATCCTCGCAGGTGGTCGAAGTCGTAGCCCTTGTCTGCGTGCAGCTTGGCCGGACGGCGGCGCCGGGGTCCGTAGCGGGAGCGGATCGGCGGGATGCCGCGCATCAGCGGGATCAGCGCCTGACTGTCGTGGAGGTCGGCGCCGGAGATGCCCACCGAGATCGGTAGCCCGTTGCGGTCACAGGTGACGTGGATCTTCGACCCGAGCTTGCCTCGATCGGTCGGAATCGCATGACTTCACCGCGGTCGGGCAATACATGGCCGACCGCAAGGACCAGCTCGCTGCCACCCACATCGCCCAGGTCACCGGCCTGGTCGCCCAGGCCGACAGCACCGCCGCGACGGCGCGGAAGAACGGCTTCCTTGCGGCCAAGGCTGCTTTTGCGGCAAATGGGGCGGCTGACAAGGCGACAGCTGCTGCCGCCGACGCGAAGCACTCCGCCGATGAGGCGAAGGGCTACGCGGACGATGCCGACAAGGCCGCCGACCAGGCGCAGGCCAGTGCCGACAAGGCCACCAAGTCCGCGACCACGGCCCGCAATGCGGCCGATGCCGCGGACTGCGACGCCGTGGCCGCCACCGAATCCGCCGCGCAGGCCGCATGGTCCCCCAACTACGCACAGAACTCGGCTGCTCAGGTGAACGAGAGCGCAGCGCAGGCCAAGCTGCATCCCCCACAACAATGCTGTCGGCGTCGACTGGAACCTGGTCCGCTGTGTCAACAAGGGCGGCGCTATCGAGGCCCCTGACTTCGCCCCCGCCTCGTCGCCTTTGTTTGGGCCGTCACCGGCACCGACCTTGCCGCCGAGTGCTACAAGGACCTCAGCGCGAAGAAGGGCGGCGAAGCCCTGGCGATGGTGATCTCCGGAGCGGGAGAACTCAAGGGCCTCAAGGTGCTCAAGGACGTTGAGGAGATCGCCGAAGCGACCCCCTTAAAGAAGTTCGTGGGAGTAACAGCCGATGCGTCAATGCCGGACGAACTCGCAGCCAAGGGCGTCAAGTTCAGTCGAGAAGACGTGATCGCAACCGCCCGGCGCCGAATACGATCTTCCGGCCTTCATCATGAAGGCCCTTACTGAGGGCAAGGTAGTCTGACACCAGGGCTCAGGGACGGTCGCCGCATCTATGAACTCACCTACAAGGGAAAGCCTCAGAGGGTGGGCGTGAGTGTGGGTGGCAACGGTTTCATCGTCGGCGCCAACCCAAGGAGCGTGGTATGAACACCAGGAATCAGCAGACCATCAAGGTGATGGCGGACTATGAGTGCCACCCGCTTTGGCTCACCGGTGCTGATGCCGGCGACATTGCGCCCGGCGACTCTCGCCTGAATCTGTCACCTCAGTTGGCGCAACGATTCACCACTTGGGCTGAACAATTCGATCAAACACTCAACCACGACGACCCCATCTCGTCCGGTTTTCTGACGCGTCAAGCCGAGGAAGAATTCGTTGCGACAGGAGAGTCACTCGCAAGCGACCTGGCGCGAGAGCTCGGATCCGGCTGGAGAGTTCTCTACCAAGACATTCGGTCGGACACGACACGAGAAGTCCGCCATGGCTGAGTAGCTCCCGCGTGTGGTTGTACAGCTCGTCGAGCTGTACAACCACACGCGACGTTCCCGAAACGTCCAGATCTGATTCCGGAAAAATCCGGGGCTCGCCCAACGGGTTCGCGTCCAGGTGGCGGTGTCAACGAGCGCCGCTTCCCGGCCGAGCGCCTCGTACGCCTCCGCTGGGTACACGAGAGCGCCCACTTCGCTCTACATCACACGATCCTGCACGCACAGATGTTGCGCTCCTGCGCCGGGCGATGATCAAGACGGCGGAGGCCCGGCCAGACATCGATCCCGAGCGCTGCGGCTTCACCATCGCGCTCCAGACGCTGTGTGCTCAGAGAGCATTTTCAGCGGTCCCTCTCGATCTACCGGCGCCTTCCGACCTGGCTGGGTGGACCGGCGTCGAGCGTGTGGGCCAAGCATGATCGTCTTTCGGATGGGTGGCTGCCGTTGTCGGTGCAGCGGCTGAGCGCCAGGGTCTTGGACATGCGGTCGCGGCAGGGGCTCGGTGCGGATCGCCGGTCGGCGCCGCACGGGTTGGCCGGGCTGGCCGGGCTGGCCGGGCAGGTCCTGCTGGGGGAGTGGCTCGAGAAGCGGCAAGGGTGGCCGGCCCGGCAGACGGGTCAATGCACGGTGGTGGTGGGCGGCCATCCTGGGGTGCCCCCCGAGCACGGTCAGATTCAGGCACTCGACCGCCACCCTCACCTGCTGCGCACGCACGGGCCGAGCGGGGTGTTGTGGGAGGAGGTACTGGAGGAACTGCTCGATGCGTGCGCGCGCGAGTTCGGCGTGGCGGAACCGCTGGCGCCCTGGCGGTCGGTGAAGCTGCCGCAGCCGGTTCAGGTTCTGCTCTCCTCAGTGGTCATCGTCTCCGACTGGATCGCCAGCAACCCTGAACTTTTTCCTTACTTTCCCGAGGATGTGCCGCGCTCGAGTGCGGAGCGGTTTGCTGCTGCCTGGCGTGGGCTGGATCTGCCGGGCCCGTGGCGGCCCGAGGAGCCGCGGAGGATGCGCAGGGGCTGCTCGCGTCGCGGTTCGGTCTTCCGCCGGGGGCGAAGGTCCGGCCGGTGCAGGAGGCGGCTGTCGAACTGGCGCGGGAGATGGACGGGCCGGGGCTGGTGGTGCTCGAGGCGCCGATGGGGGAGGGGAAGACGGAGGCGGCCCTAGCGGCTGCCGAGGTCCTGGCCGCGCAGTCGGGGGCGGGGGGCGTGGGATCGGAGCGGCATCAGGGGTGCTGCTCCCCACGCCCGCAGGAACGTGGCAGTTGCTGCAGGTCGGGCAAGCATGACACGGTCGGATTCTCTGTCGTCGATGGCGGACGGTTTCGCACTACGCTGCCTGGGAGCCGGCCGAAGAAGGCGTGCGGCCCGGAAATACGCGTACCGGCTTCCGGGCTCCGGGCGCACCAGCCCCACGCTTGCAGCGCGGCTTCCGTCAGGTGAACTGTGTTACTGCGGTGTGCAGTTCGCGTACGCCGCTGGTGCGAGGGTGCCGTTCGGCGAGTTCGGTGACGATGCGGCGGATCGCGGGCCGGTCGCGGACCTCGCCCGGGCTGGCCCGGTGGGCGTCCAGCAAAGCGTGGGCGGTCTGTTCGGGCCGCTGCCAGGCCCACCAGGCGCGGGCCATGTCGGTGCCCAGGCGGGCTTTGCGTTCGGCGGTCGGGAATTGGTCGGGCCGCAGGTTCCTCCCGGCGTCGAGTGCGGCGCCGGCGTCGCCGAGTGCCCAGTGCACACCTACCGTATACAGGTCGACGGCGGCCGGGTTGATGGCGAACAGCCGACCGGGCGGAGTGGTCTGGGGTAGGTGGCGGGCGGAGCGGCGGGCCTCCTCGGCCATGGCCAGGGCTTCGGTGCGCTGTCCGGCCCGGGCGGCGGTATAGGCCAGGGTGCAGAGCATCTGTGCGTAGGCGGCTGTCGTGGCGTCACTGCGTAGCCCAGTCGCTTCGAGGCCGTCGGCCGCCGAGGACATCAGGCGCTGAGCGGCGCTGTTCTGGTCCTGGTGGCGCAGCACGATAGCCAGTTCCCGTGCTGCTGCCGCCGCTGCGAGCGGAGAGCCGGAGATCTCGGCCCAGGTACGGGCGCGGTCTGCGGTGAGCCGGGCGCGGTCGTAGGAGCCGAGCTTGATAAGGACGGCGGAGGCGAGGCTGTAGACGGCGGAAAGCCGCGCCCGGTCGAGGCCGCGGCGGGAGCCGGCTGCGTGGTGTGCGTCGGCGAGCAGGCCGGGCAGTACGGCCAGGAGTCGTGCGTGCGCGCCTTGATCGTACAAGGTGCGGGCCCCGGTCAGACGGTCGTCCATAGGCCCGGCGCCGGGCGGGGCGGGGGTGTCGGCCAGGGCGTCGTCCAGGCCCATCAGCAGGGCGGCGGGGCCTGCTGCCGCCGTGGCGGTGAGCAGCGTACGGCGGCGCATGGGATCCTCCTCGGCGTCACGCTGACTGGCCGTCACTCTAGTGGCCGCCGTTGCCGTAGTGGAGCGTGGCGCGAGGGATGTCATGAGGATGTGTCGGGGCACGCCGACTTCCTGGGCGGCACGGTGCAGCAGGGCCAGGTCGGCGATCCGGGTTCGACGTTCCAGACGGGAGACGGTCGCGGGCGAGCAGCCGATACGGTCTGCGAGTGCGGCCAGCGTCCAGGCGCGGTGCTGGCGCCCGATCCGGACAAGCGCGCCGGGGCGTCGCTGCGCGGCTAGGAGCTGTCCGGCGGATCATGGGCGGAGCCATAAGCGGATCGCTGCTGCGGTGACCGTGCCGTGGAAGACGTAGGCCCGTTTCTCGTAACGGGTGGCGACAGCGCGGAAGTGCTTGAGCCGGTTGATGGTCCGCTCGACCTCGTTGCGACGCCGGTAGCGCTCGCGGTCGAACCCGACGGATCTGCCGCCCGTGCTGCCTCTGCGCCGACGGTTGGCCCGCTGGTCCCTCGGCTCAGGAATCGTGTGTTTGATCCTGCGTCTTCGCAGGTAGCGGCGGTTGCGCTGGGAACTGTAAGCCTTGTCGCCGCTGACGTGACCGGGCCGGGTCCGGGGCCGTCCGCCCAGCGGCCGGGTGACTCGGATCCGGTCCAGGACCTCGATCATCTGCGGGGCATCGCCCCATTGACCCGGCGTGAGCAGCAGGGCCATGGGACGGCATCCACCCTCGCCGGCGAGGTGGATCTTGCAGGTCAGACCGCCCCGGGACCGTCCGAGTCCCTCATCGGGGCGGTGGTGCTGGGGCGTCGTCCTTTTTTCGGAACCCGCGGCCTGGCCTTGCGGGCGCCGGCCGCGTGCTGGTGAGCCCGGCAGGACGTCGAGTCCACTCCGACCATCGACCAGTCGATCCGCCCCGCAAGGTCGGCGTCGGCCTGGACCGCTTGCAGGATCCGGTCCCAGGTGCCGTCCGCCGACCAGCGGCGATGCCGTTCATAGACCGTCTTCCAGGACCCATAGCGTTCCGGCAGGTCACGCCACGGGACGCCGGTCCGAACCCGGAACAGGATCCCGTTGATCACTGCGCGATGGTCGCTCCACCGGCCTCCCCGACCGCCCGCGGACGGCAGATGCGGCTCGAGCAGCGACCACTCGCGATTCGTCAGATCCCCCCGACCCATGCTCGATCCAACGAGCAGCCAGTCAGAAAGTCACATGATCCGCCGGACAGGGCCTAACCGCAGTACTGTCCTGCTGCTCCACAGCGGGTCAACGGGCACGCGTCCCTCCCACACCGCACAGACGGGGGGCTCTCCACGCTACGGGCGCCGACCGGGCATGTCGAGCCCGTTTGCATGACATGCAAACGCCTTGCACAGATGGTGAGTTGATGGCCGCGAGGCTCGTCGGCGCGGTGTGCTGGGTGCGCCGCCCCGAACTACGGGGCACCGTTGTTCGGAGGCACTCCATGGCAACCAGCGCTACCCGATCACCTTGGACCACCGACCCGATGACCGGTCCCGTCCGCCGTGTACGGGACGTGGTGCCGGCCGACTTGTGGGACAAGCAGGTCGGCCTCCTCATGCGGGACTACCCCTACGACTCGGTCATGGCCGCCAGGGTCCTCGGACAGGCATATGCGTACCTGCTGACCGCGATGAACCATCGGGGCGAGGGGCTGGGCCTGGCACCCAGCAAGCTCGTCGACATCGGCGTCCACATGGTCATCCTGGACACCGTGGCGTACGCCGAGCTGTGCGAGAAGTTCAACGGCGGACAGTTCCTGCACCACGTGCCCAAGGTCGACATGAAGAACGACGGCTCCGTGCTGAAGACAGCCGACATCATCGCGGCCGACGGTTGGGAGGTCGACCTGCCGCTGTGGACGGACGCCGCCGACTGCGGCCCGTGCCACCCCGGCAACGACTCGCACTGACTGCCCCACACTGCGCACTCCACGGACACGGGCAGCACGGCCGGGGTCCATCGGCACGCCGGGGTGAGATTTCGGCGAACCGGCCCACGATGAGATCGCGGCGGCCACGATGGGCCGGGTGACCACCAGCACCGCAGACCTCTGGCACCACTACGGCCGCGCCCGTGCCACCAGCGACCGCACGGTCCCCGGAACCTTCACCTGGAACTGGGAGCAGAACGACGGGCCCGGCCCGGAGCTCCTCGGTGACCTGACCGGCCGCCGTGTAGGAGACCTCGGCGCCGGCGCGGCCCGGCACGCGGCCCACCTGACGGCCCATCACCAGCCGATCCGGGTCGACGCTGTCGACGCCTCGCCCGCCCAGCACGCCATGGCAACCGACCTGTACGCCCACCTCGCCCCGCGCCTGAATCTCGTGCGGTGCGACGCAGTGCTCCACCTGCGGGCGATGCCCGGCGTGTACGACGCGCTGTACAGCGTCTTCGGTGCCCTGGACTTCACTGACCCACGCGAGTTGCTGCCCGCGGCGGCAGCCTCTCTCAAGCCAGGCGGGCGGCTGGTGTTCGCGACCCTCGCCCACTACCTGAACGGGGCGCCCGCCCAACCCGATGCCGTGGCCGCCGACATCCCGGCAAGAACCCCGGACGGCGACGCCACCACCATGCGTCGCTGGGTCCTCCAGGAACACGTATGGACCAAGCTGCTCGATGAGGCCGGGTTCACCGACATCACCGCCGACACGCTGCCCGCCACCACCAGCGGGCCACGCACCGCCGACACACTGCTGATGAGCGCTTCCCGCCCGTCCTAGAACGGCACCCTGCTCTTCAGCAGGAGAGTGCCGGTTCTGCCGGGAAGTCGACCTGCCACCGGCAGATCGAGCACGCCCGCCCCTCACTGTTTGGCCGACGGCTGGGCGAGGGCGGCGGCCGTCTGTGTCATGCACCTGCCGAAGCCGCCCCGACAGCCGGGAACGAACGGCGGGCCAAGCACGAACCGGCGTTCCGCTTGACCAAACCGGAGACCTAACCCGAGCCTGCGATCACCGACACCGCCAACTACGGCAAGGCCGAGCCCCAGGCGTGGAACCGGGTCCGCTCCCCGCTCCCCCACTACTCCTCATGGCTTGGCCATGACGGCGAACTCCACCTGGTTGAAACGACGTTGATACGGCTCAAGGGCGAGCGCCTGCCGAAGGGCCGCAATGCACCGCCGGTGGCTGTGGTCCTCCAAGCCCGGCGCGACCCGGGAAGATGTGGACCGCTTCTGGCAGACGTTCCTCCGCCGCTTCGACTTGGAGCGCACCTTCCGCTTCGCGAAGCAGACCCTCGGCTGGACCACTCCGAAGTTCCGTACTTCCGAGCTGCGGACCGCTGGACCTGGCGCCTGATCGTCGCTCACACCCGGCTCCGGTTCGCTCGCCCCCTCGCCGCGGATCTCCGCCAGCCCTGGGGGAGGCCCACCGCCCCGGAGCGACTCACCCCAGCCCGAGTCCGCCGGGGGTTCAGGAACATCCGCGCTCACCTCACCTGCCCGACCCGTCGTCCCAAACCTCGCGGCACCTGCCCCGGACGCCCGCCCGGCGCCAAGAACAAACGCCGGGCCCCCGCTACGACGTCGGCAAAGCCATCAAACGCTCGGGGACCCTCAAATCCATCGGCCTGCCTCGTAGTCAGTGCGCTGATGGCCGCGCGCCACGTTCGAGGCCTGTCGCTGCAATGAAGGGCAGCCGAGCGCCCCAGTGCAGCGTCTGCGAGTACGCAGCTGGCTAGGGTTTTCGGCCGCAGCGCGCGACGTCGTCTTCGCTGCCATGCGCCCGGCGGATGTCGGGCCAGAGCCTCGCTGGAGGAGCCGCATGAGCACGTCGGAGAATTCGCGGGCCCTGGGACTTGAAGCCGTCTTCGCCTCTGCGCGGGGAGCACCCAGGGGCCGGGCGACGTGGCGAAGCTCTGGCCGGATTACGGTGCTTGATCTGCTGCCATACCAGGAGAGGGGGAGGTGGTTTGGGTTTTTTGGGGGGTGGTCCCGCGCCGTCAGGGGGCGCCGGCGCGCGCCCTGAAATTTGATTGTTGGCGGGTGCTGGGGCGATGCCGTGAGGGTGGTCGTGGAGTTTCAGACGGTGTCGGCAGATTGTCCATGCGCTGCTGGTGGCCGGCTTTTTCGGGCGGCCGCCGCGCACCTACCTCCTGGTGACGCCCGCAGCGCCGCCGAGGCTCGCGGCGCGTGCGGGCAGTCGTGCCGGAGAACCGTGTCCGTTGTGTCTGGCGTCCTCACTGGAAACGGATTGTCTGGTACCGCAACAGAAGGCCTGTCTCATGCTCTCGCAGCACGATCGTCCGCTGTCCCTGACCGGTGAGGGCCCGCACCGCGGTGTCACCGCCACTGTGTTCGCCGTCCTGCGACGTCACCGGCGCATGGTGGCGGCCGCGACGGTACGTGTTGTCGGTCTGTCCGCGCTGGCCGGGCTGCTGCTGACGGTCCTGATATTCGCGCTCTCCTGGCCCCTGTTCACCCGGATGCGTAACCAGCGTATCTGGTACCACCACCTGGAGGACCCCTACCTGCACGACCACACAGCCCTGGCCTGGGTCGCCCTCGGCACACTCCCGCTCTTCCTGCTTCTCCTCGGCATAGGCAGCGCGGCCCTGCAGTCCGTGTGCTCCCGGGTGGCCGCGACGCAGACGCGGCCACCACACGAGGACCGTTCACACACCACGGCCCCCACCCGGCTTCGCTCGCTGCTCGCCGTGTACACGCTGCGCGGCCTCGTCGTGTGGCCCCTCCCGCTGCTCGTCACCTACACGGCGACCAGCCTCACCGGCGACCAGCTCGACACCCCCGAGCCTCTCAAGCGGGGATCGCTGCCCTACCACCTCGTCGCGGCCTCTCCCATGGCAGCCATTTTCATCGCCGTACTGCTGCGCCTCGCCCTCGCTCTCGCCCCGGCCGCCGCAGTCACCGGCCTCGCTCCTCGTGCGGCTCTGCGCCGTTCCTGGTCCCTGACACGGACTCGCGCCGGATCCGCCCGTGTCCTCGCCCTCGCGCTGCCGTCGGCCGTGTTCTGCGCCGCGGTGATCCGGCTAATGACCCAACTCGCCCTGCCACTGCGCCCCTTGGCGCGATCCTTTCTGGAAGGGGCCACGGGCAATTTCTTCGCCGCGTACTACGCCGGCATCCTCGCCCCGGTCATTGTCGGCGTCGTGGTCGCCGCGGCCGTGACCTTTCCCTTCACGTGCACGGCCTTCGCGGTGCTTTACGACCGACTGCGGCCGTCCCGCACCCCTCCAGGGGACACCGGGGGTACGGCGGCCTCGACCGCCTGACGCCTCCCTGCTGACGCTTATGGCGAAATCCCGGCACATGAAGCCGTAGAACGTCCGCCGCTGCTTCAAGCCGTCCCCCGGCGATCTCGGAGTTGACCAGCCTGCTTGCGCCCGGCGACGCGCGCCGCTGACCGTGCTGTGCATGAAGTCGGCTTGCGGCTGTGCACCTGCGCGCGCCGACACAATCCTTGAGCGGCATCCTTGGATTCATGCCGAGCAATGAGAAGCCTCGCCTCATCCCGACCGGCAAGTGCTGGTGCGGCTGCGGGAAGGACGTCGGCCTGGGCAAGTTCTTCGCTGCTGGCCACGACAAGATCGCCGAAGCGGCGCTCATGGCCCTCAAGTACGACGGGTCCGTCGCTCAACTGCTCCACGCCCACGGCTTCGGCTCGCACCATTCCGTCCGCCACGCCGCAGTCACCGATCCGGACTGCTCGTGGGAGAGGTGCGCCGACTGCAACTACAGTGGCGCCCCTGCCAGCATTGCCAACCACCACAAGAAAGATCATCCCGACCGGCATGTCCTCACCCAGGCGATTCGCGGCCTCGGCGGCACCTGGGATCCGCAGCGTGCCATCAGGGCTCTGGGCGACCACGGTCACACGTGGGAAGACCAACGGGCGGCGGAGAACCGAGTCCAACAGATCCTTCACGACCTGTGCACGGACGGGATCATCGTCGAAACCGACCCTCAACGGGCTGTCTACGACCTCGTGGTGGAGTAGGAGCCGGAGGCGACAACGGTACCCAGCAGACACAGATCACCTGGCGCTATGGCGCTATGGCGGTCGGTGGGCCACCTTTTGGGGGCGCGAAGAATGTGACTGAAAGGGTGTCAATGTCTTCGCGTCCCTGTCCGCTGACCACGGCGGAGAACGTCGCATTCCGGTCCACGGCGTACCTGGACGCCTCTACAGTTGCGTCATGGAGTTCAACCGGGGTGACTGGATCTGGGAACTGATGCTGACGAGGCGTCCCTCTGACACACACTTCTCGGAGTCGAGTACTTCGGGTGGAGAGAGCCCGCTGGCACGGGATGACGACAACACGCTCGTCACGCACGCCGTGCTGTTCGACGGGACCAAGACGGCCCTGGCGATCCTTGGCACGGGCGTCGCACTGGGGGCCGCCGCGATGAAGGCCGCGCCGCACGTCAAGAGCGGGCTGGTCAGCCTCAAGTCGAAGCTACGTCGTCGGGGGGAGGGTACTACCGACGTCGAGACCTCCGTTCCCCTCACGGTCGTTGCGGAGGCCGAGCCAGAGGAACCGGACTCTCCTCGACTGCGTGCTGTCTGACCGTCAGGCCAGGCGCCGACGCGTGCCCGGGTAGATCCACATCACCGGGCTGCCCGCTCATCCGTCAGGAACTCGACCGCCACAGCAGCTCTCCGTAGACCGACAACAACGACCCGCGAAGGCTCCGACGCTCAATCACCCCAGGCCAAGCACCCACCAGCCCGGCGAACTCCTAGCGCACACGATCTGACACGGATGTTCCTCAGCCCCTGATGCCAGACCGGATCGAGCCGCCGACGCCAGCCGATCCGGTCCGCGCACGGTGGTGGGGGCGTGTGCCGGTCGCCGCCGTCACGTCTGCCCGGCCGGTTACGCTGACGGCGGCCACTGGGGGAGGAGACCACCGACATGACGACGACTCAACTGCCACTCGCCACCGAGCGACTGGTCCTGCGCCCGTTCACGGCGGACGACCTCGACGCTCTCTATGCCTATCAGAGCCTCCCGGAAGTGGCCCGCTACCTCTACCGGCCGCCGCTCACCCGCGAGCAGTGCGAGCAGAGCCTGGCCCTGCGGGCGGTCGGCACGGCGTGGGCCGAGGACGGCGACGATCTGGTAGTCGCCGTCTGTCGGGCCGAGGACGACGTCCTCGTCGGCGAGGTCGTCCTGAAACTGGCGAGCGCACGGGCCCGCCAGGCCGAGATCGGCTGGATCTTCCACCCCGCCCACGGCGGCCGGGGCTACGCGGCCGAGGCGGCCCGGGCGGTGGCCGCGCTGGCCTTCGGGGAACTGGCCGTGCACCGGCTGTTCGCCCGCCTGGACGTGCTCAACACCGGCTCGGTGCGCGTGTGTGAACGCCTGGGCATGCGCCGGGAGGCCCACCTCATCGACAACGACCTCGACGGCGAACGCTGGGGCAGCGAGTACGTCTACGCGCTCCTCGCCCGCGAATGGCAGGCGGGGGTAGCAGCGGCCTGACTGCCAGCCAGGAGCACGGCTCTCGGCTTGGCGAGGTTCCTCGATGTCACAACGAGGGCCGCCGCGTGCTTAAGGAGGGAGAGAGCGGCGTGACGGACGCCGCCCTGGCCACAGGGACTGGGTATGGATCCCATGACGACAACGGCTGCGGCGGGACTTGCCGCGAGCGGGTGTGTCCTGCGTCTGTGCCACCGCTGGATCGAGTTCCGCGCACAGGTCCGGCGCGCGGAACTCGACCAGCGCGGGCTGTCGGAACGCGCCCGGTCGCTGCCCCCGGGCAGCCGGCTCATCGAGAGGACCGCGCATCATGACGTCGACCTCCTGATCGGCGGCTCACCTATGGGCCGCTCCGCGAGGTGAGGGATCACATGACCGTCGAGCAGCCGCCCCCGCCCGTCCACGCCACGGCCGAGGAAACACCGCCCGCGCCCGCTCTTCCTTTCCGCCGCGATGACTTCAACGCCTTCTACACGCAGGAGATGAGCGCGGTCACGGTGTTCCTGATGCACCAGGGCGCCACCGCCTACGAAGCGGCCGACGCCGCCCACGAGGCCGTGGCCAAACTCCTGCCTGACCTCTGGCGCACCCTGGACCACCCGCGAGCCTGGTTACGGGTCACCGCCCAACGCTGCTACTGGCGCCAGACCACCACCCGCGCCGCCCCCACGGACCCGGTCCCGGACCGCCCCGGCGGCACATGCCCCTTGGCCGCCGTTGTCGTCTGCGAGTTCCAGCAGACCGTCCTCGATGCCCTGCGCCGACTGCCGCCCACCATGCGCACCGTCATGGCCTGGGACATCGACGGATTCACCTACACGGAGATCGCCGAAGCCCTGGCCATGAGCCCCGCCGCCGTACGGCAGAACATCAGCCGCGCCCGCAGACGGCTGATCACTGCCCTCGGCCTCTGACCCACCGTCCTCGACCCCACAAGGGGGATGCACATGAACAGCCGCACCGACCGCTCGCTCAGCGACGGCGGCGGGGGCAACGACCCCGAACAGCATCTGGACCAATTGCTTGCCCACCACCGCACTCGCCTGATGAGCACGGTCGCCGACGCCCTCGACATCGACACCGGCGCCACCGCCCTGGCACCCTTGCGCCGCGAGCTCTTCCACGGCCTCAAACCCCTCGAACTCGCCGCTCCCACCCGCTCCACGACCCACGGCAGCACGGCCGAACCCGCCATCCCGCTCCCGGCCGCCCGCCTCCAGGAGGTCCTCACCCAACTTTGCGACATCAGGCTGACGGTGGAAAAGGTGCGCACCGGCTCCGACGTTCCGGCCGACGTTCAAACCAGGGCGCAGACCGCGCTCACCGCCCTGCGGCGCCTGCACGTCGGCCTGCAGGCCCGCAACCTGACCCACGACCAGGTCCGCGCGCTGTTCAGGCAACTGGGGGAGCAGACCGCGTACATCGGCACATCGATGCTGCGACTGAGCATCCGGTTCCCGCGGCACGTCGTCGAGGAGTGGCTGCGAACGAGCGGTTCCCTCCAGGGCATCGAACGCACGGTGCTGCGCTTGTTCAGGGACGCCGACGACCATGTCCCCACGCAGAGCTGACCGAACCGACCGACACACTGGTACACCGCTGTGAAGCGCTCGTGCCGGCGGCGTGACCCGAGCGTCCTGCCTCTCCGCCTGTATCACGGACACGGGCCCGTCGGCGTCCTCGGTGGCCTCCAGTGCGAGGCGGCGCCCCCGGGCCTGGGCAACGGCCGGTGGTACGGCCCGCCAGGAGCAACAGTCCCAGGTCGTGGGGGTGGCGGACGAAGCGCAGGGCGGGCGGCCCCGTAGCGGGTGCGGAGTTTTGAACTGGTGCAGCCAGGCGAAGGCGCGCTCGACGACCCTGCGGACCTTGCCCAGTCCGGAGCCGTGGGCGACGCCGCGCCGGGCGGTCATGGGCTTGATGCCGCGTCTCCACAGCGGGCGGCGGTGCTTGTCGAAGTCGTCGCCCCGGTCAGCGTACAGACGCCGGGGTTTGCGGCGGGGGCGTCCCCGAGCTCCCCGAATCTGCGGGACCGCGTCGAGCAGGGGTAGGAGCTGGGCGATGTCATGTCGGTTGCCGCCGGTGAGCGTAACGGCGAGTGGGGTTCCGTGGCGGTCGACGATCAGGTGGTGTTTGGAGCCGGGGCGGGCACGGTCGACGGGCGGGGGTCCAACATGGTCCCCCCCTTTTAGAGCCCGGACGTGCGATCCGTCCACGGAGCAGTCGTCCAGGTCCAGCAGGTCGGCGCGGCGAAGCTCGGCCGGCAGGGTGACGTGCGGGCGTGGCCGGGCGCCGGCCTCGGTCCGTCCCGCAGCTGGCGCCGGGCCGTCACGCCGGAGCAGCCCACGGTCTGCGCCGGGACGTCCCGCCAGGCGACGTCGGTCCGCAGCGCGGACAGGACGCCGGTGAGCGCTGGCCGGTCGGGAACACGCAACCGCCCAGGATGCCGATGGCGCCGTTCGGGAGCGGGTGGCAGCAACGGGGCCACCCGCTCCCATAGGTTGTCCGGAACAAGATCAGCACGCCCCCGGACACCTTGCTGACCAAGATCGTCGAGCACAAGAGGCGTGGCATCTCATCGTGAATTGAGCGCAGGGTCCGGTGTCGTTCGCCAGACCGGGCGCTCAGCCTGAGGCGCCCTCCAGGGGAAGGTGGTCTCGGAAGTACTCCGAGTCCAACCACTCCTCCTTCACGAAGAGCGGACGTGTCAGGCGCGCTGCCCCAACCTGCCGCGAGCGCAGAAGAACTCCGAGATCAGTCAGGGAAAGCGAGCCATCAGACGTGTAGAGCAAACAGTTTCCATGCTCCGCGGCGTGGTCCAGCAAGAACTGTTGGCCCTGCTTCGGATCGCTTCCCGCCAGCGGGAAGCCAGCCAGGAACACCTGCGGACCGGTGATCGCATCCAGCGCAACGCAGGCGAGCTTGCCCGCGTCGTAGAACGCCTTCACCCCGTCCGGGAAGTCCTCCTGCGCATACGGGCCGCCAACCTGTTTCTGCGGTCCAGGGACCAAAAGTGCCTGGGCGACCTCGGCTGGAGACATCCCGAACCGCAACGGACCCACACCGTCTCCCGACCGCGGCTCCCAGATCTCCCGCTCCACATCCGCGCCCATCTACCCACCCCTACGTCCGCCGGTCCGGATCTACTTCTGTTGCTCAGGCCGCACGCACAAAGCCACAGGACAAGGTGCCAACTGAGCTGCACAAGTGGCAACGGGAGTGCCGCTCTCGGCTGGAGTCATTCTGAAACGATCAGTGAGTCGAAGCTACGCCGCCGAGGGGGGGAGGGTACTACCGACGTCGAGACCTCCGTTCCCCTCACGGTCGTTGCGGAGGCCGAGTCAGAGCAACCGGACTCTCCTCGACTGCGTGCTGTCTGACCGTCAGGCCAGGCGCCGACGCGTGCCCGGGTAGATCCACATCACCGGGCTGCCCGCTCATCCGTCAGGAACTCGACCGCCACAAGAGCTCTCCGTAGACCGACAACAACGACCCGCGAAGGCTCCGACGCTCAATCACCCCAGGCCAAGCACCCACCAGCCCGGCGAACTCCTAGCGCACACGATCTGACACGGATGTTCCTCAGCCCCTGATGCCGGACCGGATGGAGCCGCCGGTACCGGCCGATCCGGTCCGCGCACGGTAGCGGCCCGGACACCGGACACCGGTCGTCGACGCCGCACCTCCCCGTCCGGATACGCGGACGGCGGCCCGCGGGGAGGAGCCCCGGACATGACGGCGTCTCAACCACCGGTCACCACCGAGCGACCGGTCCCGCGCCCGTTCACGGCGGCCGGCCCCGACGCCCTCCGCGCTCTCCCGCCCGCCGGCGTCTTCCGGAAGCCGCCCGCTGCCTCGACCGGCCACCGGCCACCGGCGACTGGTCGCCAGCTGCCGCTGACCGGCGAGCATGCGGACGCAGCCCGGCCCCGCAGGCGGCGGGTACGGCATGGGCCGAGGACGGCGACGGCCTCGTGGTCGCCGTCTGCCGCGCCGGGGACGGTGTCCTGGTCGGCGAGGTCGTCCCGAAACTGGCGAGCGCACGGGCCCGCCGGGCCGAGACCGGCTGGATCTTCCACCCCGCCCGCGGCGGCCGGGGCTGCGCGGCAGGGGCGCCCCGGGCCGTGGACACGGCAGCCTTCGGGGAACTGGCCGTGCACCGGCTCTTCGCCGCCCGGACGTGCTCCACACCGGCTCGGTGCACGCGTGCGCACGCCTGAGCATGCGGCGGCAGGCGCATCTCGTCGACAACGACCTCGACGGCGAACGCCGGGGCAGCGACCTTGACGGTGAACGTCGGGGCTGCGATCTCGACGGCGGAACGCTGGGGCGGCGAGTACGTCGACGCGCTCCTCGCCCGCGAACGGCGGGCAGCGGCAGCGGCCTGACCCCCCGTCAGGGGTGCGCGCGCTGCGGTGAGCTGCTTCAGGTGCGAGGTGGGGCCGCCGGGCCGGGCATCCAGGACGGGAACGCTGCGGCGGCCGCACCGGACCGGCGGTGTCCGCTCGCCGGGCGGGCGAGGCTTTCATGAGTGACCACCGCCGTGAGTGACCACCGGTGAGACGGGACGAACCGCGCAAGCAGTGCGGAGCTGATGAAGTCCCGCTCAGGTACCGCGTGCTGACGGGGACTCGGCGAAATCGAAGGCGCCGGCGGCTGCGGCGAGGGCGGCGGTCCTGGCCGCACGGCCGGGCAGTTGCGGGTCGGGTGTCGTGCGCAGAAGCACCAGTTGGTGGTACAGCGGTGCGGTGGCCGCGATGAGCAGTCGCCGGGCGTCGGTGCGCGGTGACAGTTCGCCATGCCGGATCGCCCGACCGACGATGATCTCGCAGCGGGCGTACCGGTCCTCCCAGAGCCGCTGTTGGGCCTCGGCGGCTTTCTCGGAGCGGAACGAGGCGGCGATGAGCGCTGCCATGATCGACGGCTGTGCGGTCAGGGCTGCGTGGATCTCCTGGTTCAGTGCTGCCAGGTCGCTTTCGAGCGAGCCGGTGTCCGGTGGCTGCCAGTCGTCGTCGGACGCCGCGTCGAGCACGTCGGCGAGCAGGCCGCCGACGTCCCCCCAGCGCCGGTACACCGTGGTGCGGTGCACACGGGCGCGGGCGGCGACGGCGTCGGTGGTGAGCCCGTCATAACCGTGTTCGGCGAGCTCGGCGACGACCGCGTCGAGCACCTGTCGGCGAATACGGGCGGTACGGCCCCCGGGCCGGCGGCGGGCCGGCGGCGGAGGGGTGCCTTCCGGTCCTGGGTCTGCGGGAGTCATCGCTGAATACCTTTGCTCGGGGCGCCGTCGTTATGACAGGATCTTAAAGCATCAGTTGTCGCACTAGTGGAGTGATCGATGTTCGTCCGAAGCGTTCGCCCGACCGCGCACCCCCCGACGGCCACCTCGTTCTCGAACGCACCGGAGTCTTTGCATGCCCACGCAGATCACTGCGCGCGCCGCCAGCGAGTCCTTCGACGGCCACCTCGTTCTTGACTCGGTGACCTGCTCGCTCGCCGCGGGCGGGCGCACCGGGATCGTCGGTGAGAACGGATCGGGCAAGGCCGCCTTGCTGCGCCTGCTCGCCGGGCGTGAAAAGCCGGATCAGGGCGAGGCCGTCGTCCAGGCCACCGGCGGGGTCGGCCATCTCGCCCAGGACGAGGAACCGGCGGCGCGGACGACGGTCCAGCAGGTCATCGACCGGGCGCTGAGCGATCTGCGCATGGTCGAGCGGCGGATGCGCCGTCCGGAGACCGCGATGGCCGACGGTGACGGGTCCGGCGTGGCCGAATGCGGCGAACTGCTCACGGTCTTCGAGCTGCGCGGCGGCTACGACGCCGACGCCCGCGTGGAACGTGCCCTGTACGGACCGGGCCTACGGCTGGTGGGCCGTGACCGTACGGTCGGCAGCCTGTCCGGCGGAGAACGGGTCAGGTTACGACTGGCGGCCTGCCTGGCGGCCTGCCTGGCGGCCTGCCTGGCGGCGGCGGCGCCGGAGGTGCTGCTGCTGGACGAGCCGACCAACCATCTCGACGACAGCGCCCTGAGCTGGCTGGAAGAGCACCTGCGCGCCCGGCAGGGCACCACCGTGGCGGTCTCCCACGACCGGGTCTTCCTCGAACGGACCGCGACCAGCCTGCTGGAGATGGACGCCGACACCCGTCGCGTCGTGCGATACGGCAACGGCTACGCCGGTTACCTCGCCGAGAAGGCGGCTGCCCGGCAGCGCTGGGCCCAGGCGCACGCCCAGTGGCGGGCCGGCATCGACCGGCTCCGCGCAGCCGCCGCGACCACTGCCCGCCAGGTGGCCCCGGGCCGTTTGATGAAGGACGACAACAAGTTGGCCTACGACCGGACGGGCGGCCGCGTGCAGCAATCGCTGGCCGGCCGGGTGCGCAACACCGAGGAACGGCTGCGCCGCCTCCTCGCCGACCCGGTCCCGCCCCCGCCGGAGCCACTGCGCTTCACCCCCCTGCTGCGGACCCGCCACCTGCAGGGCGTCGTACCCGACGCCGACGCCGACGCCGACGCCGACGGCGTCGCCGTCACGGACCGGCCCGCCCCCACCGTCCTGGCCCTCACGGCCAGTGACCGCCTGCTGGTCACAGGGCCGAACGGAGCGGGAAAGAGCACCCTGCTGCGCATCCTGGCCGGGGAGGTCGCTCCCGACAGCGGAAGCGTCACCTACTGCGGCAGGATCGGCTACCTCCCGCAAGAACCGCGATGCGGGGAACCGACCGAGACCGTGCTGGCCGCCTTCGCCCGTGGCCGCACGGGTGAGGCCGCCGGACACGCCGAACAACTGCTCTCCATCGGCCTGTTCGCCCGCGACCAGCTCACGGTGCCGGTCGGCCGGCTCTCCACCGGGCAGCTGCAGCCTCTGGCCCCGGCCCGATTGCTCGGTGCGCCACCGGACGTCCTGCTGCTCGACGAACCCACCAACCACCTCTCACCCGCCCTCGCCGAGGAGCTGGAAACCGCTCTGAGCGGGTACAACGGCACGCTCGCCGTCGTCAGCCATGACCGCCGACCGGACCGGCACCGGCAGGGCGCCCAGCTGGCCCTACCGGCGACGGACACGTCCGCCGCCACGCGCTGAGGTCCTCCGGACCCGCAGACACCCGCGACCGTCGTCAAGGAAGGACGAAATCCGTGATGCCCCCCGTTCCCGCCGACCCGACCCTGGTGCACCCGATGCCCGGACAGCCGCGGGTGGCGCTGCTGAAACCGCTGATCACCTCGCCGCTGATCGAGGTCGGAGACTTCTCCTACTACGACGACCCCGATGACCCGACCGCCTTCGAGACCCGCAACGTGCTGTACCACTACGGGCCGGAGAAACTGGTCATCGGGAAGTTCTGCGCGCTGGGCGAGGGCGTGCGGTTCCTCATGAACGGTGCCAACCACCGCATGGACGGCCCCTCCACATTCCCCTTCCCGATCATGGGCGGTTCCTGGTCCGAGCACTTCGACCTCATCACCGGACTTCCCGGACGAGGCGACACCGTGGTGGGCCATGACGTCTGGCTCGGCTACCGCTCCATGGTGTTGCCCGGCGTCCGTATCGGCCACGGAGCGATCATCGCCTCCGGCTCCGTCGTCGCCGACGACGTCCCCGACTACGGCATCGCCGGCGGCAACCCCGCCCGCCTCATCCGCCGCCGCTACAGTGACGCCGACATCAACCGCCTCCTCGCCCTGGCCTGGTGGGACTGGCCACTGCGGCACATCACCGAACACATCCGCGTGATCATGTCCGGCAGCATCGACGACCTGGAGAACGCGGCACCCGGACACGGAGAACGCGGCACCCGGACACGCGGACACGGAACGCCGGGACCCGGCAACCCCCACCACGACGAACCGTTGAACGACCCCGGCCCAGGTCGACCTGCGCGGCGCCCCGACCCCCTGCCCCCGATCCACCATTCCAACACCGAGAATCGAGCTGCCAGCATGCCTGCTTCGCCCCACCACAACCCGTTCGCCGACTGGCTTCGCACACACGCCGTCCCCCTCGACCACCTCGACCCCGAGGCACCTCTCGATGATCTGGAGCCGCTGCGCGCCATCATCGGCGACGCCCGCGTCGTCGCGATCGGTGAGAGTTCCCACTTCATCAACGAGTTCGCGTCCATGCGCGAGCGCATCCTGCGGTTCCTGGTCGAGCGCTGCCAATTCACCGTGCTGGCCTTCGAGTACGGCTTCAGCGAGGGCTTCCCCCTTGACGCGTGGGCCCAGGGCGAGGGGACGGACGACGACCTGTCGGCGCACCTCGCCGGAACGATCCCCGTGGGGGTCGACCAGCCGCTGCGCCGGATACGCCGGCATAACCACACCGCCTCAACACCGGTGCGCTTCACGGGCATCGACATCCCGGCGGCCGGCGGGTCCCTGCTTCCCGCCCTGACCCCGGTCGCCGACTACCTGCGCCGGATCGATCCCGAAACCCTGCCGGTCCTCCAAGAGGCGATACGGATCGCCGAAACGTTCGCCGGTGGCTCCGGCGCCGTCGCCGCGCCCGCCTGGGCACGCCTGGCCACCGCCGAACAGGACGCCCTCAGCGCGACCCTGACGCGCCTGCTCATCCGGTTCCGCTCCCTCGAACCCCTGTACGTCTCCCGCGGCGACCAGTACAGCTACGACATCGCCGTACGCCGCCTCGAAGGCGCCTGCCACGCCGACTACACCTTCCGCGCCATGGCCGACCTCTTCGCCGGCGAAGGGCTGACCGCCGACACCTCGGCCCGCGACATCTACATGGCCGAGTCGCTCCTGTGGCACCTGGAACGCCTCGAACCGGGGAGCCGCGTCGTGCTGGCGGCTCACAACGCCCACATCCAGAAGACACCCGTGTCCTTCAGCGGCCACCTCACCGGACTCCCCATGGGTCAGCACCTGCACCGCGCGCTCGGCGACGACTACTTCGCCCTCGGCCTCGTGAGCACCACCGGACATACCGCGGACATGCCCCGCGACGAGAACACGCCCTTCGGCTTCACCATCGACGCCACCGCGCTGGAGCCGCCCGAGCCGGGAAGCATCGAAGCGGCCTTCGCCGACGCCGAACTCGGGCTCAGCATCGCCGATCTCCACCAGGCACGCCCGCAGGCGGCCCCTGCACCCGCCGGTCTTGCCCCGGGCCCCGACCGCATCCGGATCCAAAGCGCCTACCTCCACACCCCCGTCCTCGAGGCGTTCGACGCCATCCTCCACACCCCGACCTCCACCGTTGCCGCGAACCTCGAAAACAGGTGACGAAGGGCCGATGGCCCAGTCGGTGAGGCTCAGCAGATACACCCGGCCCCATCTCCGCCGGAGCGCGGTCGCGTACTTCTCCACCTGGTCGTACCGCCGCTCGACCAATTCCCACCGGCCGAGACCTCGACGGCGGACGCCGGGGCGGCGAGTACGCCTGTGCGCTCCGGGCCCGCCAGTGGGGGACAGAGGCGGCCGGGCGGCCCGTCAGGAGTACGGCGGTGACGGCGGCGCGGTGGTGAACCCGGACCCACCGGCATCCGCTCGCCCGGTCGCCCCCGTCACGTCTCCCCGGCCGGTTACGCTGACGGCGGCCACCGGGGGAGGAGACCACCGACAGGAGGACGACTCAACTGCCACTCGCCACCGAGCGACTGGTCCTGCGCCCGCTCACGGCGGACTACCTTGATGCTCCTCACGCCTATTAGTGGCGGGTCTCGATCCGCAGTCCGCCCGTGGTCACCTGGCGGATGGGCTCGCTCGCCAGCAGATCGTGCGGCTGGCCGAGGGCGATCGCGCCCGCCGCGTCGAGCCGGGCCAGTTGGGCGTCCGTCAGCTCGACCGCCAGGGCGCCCAGGTTGTCCTCCAGCTGGGCGGGGGTACGGGCGCCGAGCAGCGTGCTCGTCACGCCCGGCTTTCGCAGTGTCCAGGCCAGCGCCATCTGGGCCGGGGTGTGCCCCAGCTCGCCGGCCAACTCCCGGACCACTCCGGCCACGCCGAGGCTGCGTTCGGTGAGGGTGCCCAGGGCGAGGTTGTGGCTCCGCCGGGTGCTCCCGTCGGGGCCGGCGCCCGTCGCGCCCACGTCCTTGCGGTCGTACTTGCCGCTGAGCACCCCGCCGCCGAGCGGCGAGTACGGGACCACGCCCAGCCCCAGTTCCCGGGCCATCGGGATCAGATCGCGCTCCGCGGTGCGTTCGATCAGGCTGTACTCGACCTGCAGCGCGACCAGCGGTGACCAGCCGCGCAGGTCGGCGATCGCCTGCATCCGGGACACCTGCCAGGCCGGGGTGTTGGAGATCGCCACGTAAAGCACCTTGCCCTGCCGGACCAGGTCGTCCAGGCCGCGCAGCACCTCCTCCACCGGCGTCCGGAAGTCCCAGACGTGCAGGTACAGCAGGTCGAGGTAGTCGGTGCCCAACCGCCGCAGGCTGCCCTCCACCGAGCCGAACAGCGCCTTGCGGTGCCCGCCACCGGAGTTCGGGTCGCCGGGGCGGCGCAGTGTCGAGTACTTGGTCGCCAGCACCAGGCGTTCGCGCTCCTCGTGGGCGAACTCGCCGAGCAGGCGCTCGGAGCTGCCCTCGGTGTAGGTGTCGGCGGTGTCGAGGAGGTTGCCGCCGAGCCCGACGTAGCGGTCGAACAGCTTGCGGGCCTCGGCCCGTTCAGCCCCCCATCCCCATTCAGTGCCGAAGGTCGCGGTGCCCAGGGCCAGCGGTGAGACCCGCAGTCCCGAGCGGCCCAGCAGCCGGTAGTCGTCCAGGGCCAGTGCCATCAGGTTCTCCTGTGCTCGCGTGTGCTCGTGCTCCGTTGCCGGGACCGAGTCTGCGGCGGCGGCCGGCCCCGGATAAGGGAGGGAACTTCCTGGGAAGAGCGGTCCCACCCTGGCGGTTGGACCGGTCATGACGACCCGAACCATGGACACCGCTCAGGAGTTGGCCGCGTTCCTGCGGAGCAGGCGCGAAGGCCTCGACCCCGGTCGGCTGGGCCTGCCGTCGCATCGCCGGGCCCGGCGGACGCCGGGGCTGCGCCGAGAGGAGGTCGCCGAACTGGCCGGGGTCAGCACCGACTACGTGGTCCGGCTGGAGCAGGGCCGGGGGCTGCGGCCCTCCGCGGAGGTGCTGGCGGCGCTGGCCCGGGCACTGCGCCTGGACGCGAGCGAACGGGACTACCTGTTCGACCTGGCCGGACGCCGCCGTCTCGGCACCACCGGTGGGCCGGCCGCCAGTGCGGCACCGTCGCTGGCTCGCCTGGTCGATGACCTCTCGCCGTTGCCGGCCATGTTGCTGGACCATCGTTACGACATCCTCGCCTGGAACCCCGAAATGGCCCGGCTGCTACCGGACTTCGAGGCGGTGCCGCCGTCACGGCGCAACGCGATGTGGCTGTGCCTGCTGCACCCGGCGATGCGCGGCTTCTACGCCGACCGGGAGCAGGTGCTGCGGGACGGGATCGCCCACCTGCGCGCGGCATGGGCCGCGCACCCGGAGGACCGGGAACTGTCCGGCCTCATCGCCGAGTTTGTCACGCAGGACGAGGACTTCGCCCGCTTGTGGTCGGAGCGGGAGGTCAGCGTCAACGGACGCGGCCGGAAGGTGCTGCGGCATCCGGTCGCCGGTGCGATCACCGTTGACTTCGAAGTCCTGCTACCGCTCCAGGACCCGGGACTGCGCCTTCTCATCTACTGCGCCGCGGACGAGGAGAGCCGAGCGTCCCTGGACCGGCTGTGCGCGCGATGACCGGGCCCCAAATCACGGTTGGTGGCAAGGAGCGTGACCCATCGGCGTCGACAAGCGTGTCCCCCGGACCAGGAGTAACAGCTCACCGACCGCCACTGGTTCCAACTGACGTGTCCAGGCTCACTGGCTGAGTCACCGCGCGGACCGCGCCGAACTCGCCCGGCTGCGCCGCGCCGTCGACGATGTGGAGCACCGTCTGGTGGATGCCGTCACACCCGACGGTGTCCAGGAGCTGATGGTCGGCCGGGCCCCCGACGTGGAACCGGCCAGCGGCGCCCTGGGAGACAGTGACGCCCACCGCACGGCCCCGGCCGTCCGCCTGGTCACACTGGCCTGCTGCATCCGCCACTGCTGGCCCGACCCGGGACCGGGCGCTGTACCGGGGGCAGCCTGCCGCGCAGGAGTACGTCATCGCCTCCCTGGCTCCTCCCCAGGACACGATCGCTCCCCGGGAAGGCATGGCCGCGCCGGGCCGGACCGCGCACTTCCTGAAAGCCCTGCGGTTCCTGCGGGCCTGTGACCACCTCTTGGCGGAAGTGAGTGGGCTCTTCGGCACGCGGAGAGGGCAGGATTTGAACCTGCGTGGACCCTTGCGGGTCCGACTTCGGGCTGCTGCCCTGGTCCCCGATAAGCCGCTCCGGGCACCTCTCCTCGCTCCCGGCTCCCGGTGGTGTCCGGAGCCGTTCACGTGAAAGAGAGTGACATGAACCCCTGACAGGGGACTGACACGTAGCTCCTGCGGTTGCGGTTGCGGTTGCGGTTGCGGACGGGCGGGATGGGGTCACCGAATCCGCCTGCCCGAGCCCCGGTGAACCTGTGGACGAGGCCGCCCTCGCTCTCGCCCCGGCCGCCGCGGCCACCTGCCTCGGCCCCCATGCGGCCTTGCGCCGTTCCTGGTCTCTGACACGGACTCGCACCGGGGCCGCCCGCGCGCATGTCCGCAGCTCGGCCCGGCCGACCCTGGTGTGTTTGGAAGCGGGGCGCCACCTGTGCGAGTCTGCTCCCACTTCTCTCCCGCTCCTCCGGAAGGGCTGGCCCTGGTGCTCGGCATGGTTGTCTGGGACGTCCGCTCTCGCACTTCGACGCGAGAGCGGTAGCGACCACCTGCCCCAACGCACGCGCCTGTCCTCTCCGCACAGGACAGGCGCGGGTTCGGCCTGCTCCTCGTCGAAGTGCTCTTCGTGCCCCGCACGTTCGACCACGAGGAGTACATGGTGTCCACCATCCACTGGACCGAAGGCCACACCTCCCGATCCGCCCGCTGGCACTCCGAGAGCGGCGTCCCTCTCCCGAGGCGAACCGTCGTCGCTGACGACCGGACGACAGCCAAGGACGCCTACCGCCAGGCATGCGAAGGAACAGCCCTGCTCTGGCAAGGCGACTACCACAACGCCCGGCAACTCCTGCAAGCGATGCGCCGCCGCATCCCCCGCACGCCGTCCACCCCCACCGTTTCCCCGAGCGGGTCCTTCCACCTGCACCGACGCGACAGCGGTCACCGCGCCCGCGTCCTGGGAAAGTTGCTGGTGCTGTTGGACGACGACTACACCCTGGCGCTGCACCGGGCTCCCGACGTCCGCCGGGCATGCCTGGAAGCCTACGGCCCCCCGAAGGAGCCGAGGGAACCCACCGCGGTTTCTTTGCGGGAACTGCTGGGAGTGATCGGCGCCCACCAATGGCGCTCGAAAGGCATCGACGTGCCGGCCCTCGGCACCCGCATCCACCCCCACTACGGCGTGTTCGCGCCCACCAGAGGCGAGTACGTCGACCTCGTCTCCCAGACCCCGCTGCCACCGGCGCCCCGCCGACACCCTGCCGCCACCACGGCCTTCGACCTCGGCACAGGAACCGGCGTCCTCGCCGCGGTCCTGGCCCACCGCGGGATCGGCCGCGTCGTCGCCACCGACATCAGCCCACGCGCCCTGGCCTGCGCCAGGGACAACATCCACCGGCTCGCGCTGACCGAGCGCATCGACGTATCGGGCCCCACCCTGTTCCCCGAAGGCCGCGCCGACCTCGTCGTCTGCAACCCGCCCTGGCTGCCCGCCCGCCCGGTGGGCCCCCTCGAACAAGGCGTCTACGACCCGGACAGCACCATGCTCCACACCTTCCTCACCGGCCTGCCCACCCACGTGCGACCGGGTGGCGAGGGCTGGCTCGTCCTGTCCGACCTGGCCGAGCATCTCGGACTCCGGACCCGCCGGCAACTCCTCGACGCCATCCGGTCAGCACACCTGCGCGTCACGGACAGGATCGACACCAAGCCCCGCCATCCACGCTCCCAGGACACCACCGACCCCCTCCACATGGCACGAAGCGCCGAGACCGTATCCCTCTGGCGCCTGACCCCCGCACCATGACCGGGGCCCGATCCACGCGGCAGCGTCTCGCCTCCCGGCCCACCAGGGCACGAGTGTGGTGAACCGCCTGGCGGTGACGGCCACTTGCACGCAGGCCGGAGCGGACGGCCCGGCTGCCCGGCGGACGGCCGTGACGCGGAGCGGCCCGGTAATTGCCGGTGACGTCGGGGCGTGCCCCGGCCGCTTCCGAGTCCGTGCCGTCGCCGCCGGTGCCGTCAGGCGCCGAGTGAGCTTCGCGCGTCGGCGCTCCGCACGGGGGAACGGGCGCCCGGATCGGCAAGTGCCCTGAACCCGGTGCGCACATCGGTGCGGCGCCGGCCGGCCTGCGGGGGCTCGGTCGCGCCGAAGGTACGGCGGTAGGAGGCGGGCGACACTCCGAAGGCCGTTCTCATGTGCGCGCGCAGCGAGTTCGCCGTGCCGAAGCCGGCCCGGCGGGCGACCAGGTCGATCGGCAGGTCGGTCGTCTCCAGCAACTGCTTGGCGAGTTCCAGACGTTGTACGGTGAGCCACTGCACCGGGGTCATGCCGACCTCGTCGCGGAACCTGCGGGTGAAAGAGCGCAGGCTCATCCGGGCGTGCTCGGCGAGCCGGGCGAGGGTGAGCGGCTCGCCGAGGTGCTCCAGAGCCCAGGCGCGGGTCGCGGTGGTGTCGGCGACGGTGGGTTCGGGGACCGGACGGTCGATGTACTGGGCCTGCCCGCCGTCCCGCCAGGGCGGTACGACACACATGCGGGCGGCCCGGTTCGCGGCGGCGGCCCCGTGGTCGCGGCGGATCATGTGCAGGCACAGGTCGACGCCGGCGGCCACGCCCGCGGAGGTCAGCATGTCGCCGTCGTCGACGAAGAGGACGTCCTCGTCGAGCCTGACCCTGGGGTAGGCCCGGCGGAACTGCGGGGCGAGGTTCCAGTGGGTGGTGGCCGGACGGCCGTCGAGCAGTCCGGCCGCGGCAAGGACGTAGGAGCCGGTGCAGATGGACACCAGCCGGGTACCGGGCCGGATGCCGGCGATGGCCGCGGCGATCTCGGCGGGCAGGGGTCCGCCGCGGCCCAGTTCGGGCATGGCGTGCGTGGGCGGGAAGATCACGGTGTCCGCCGCGGCCAGGGCCTCGGGGCCGGCCGCGGGCTGGACGGTGAAGCCCGCGTCGCTGGGCACGGGGGCGCCGTCGGCGGTGCAGACGGTGACGTCGTACAGCGGGCGGCCCCCGGCGTCCTGCGCGCTGCCGAAGACACGGGAGGGGATGCCGAGCTCGAACGGCGGGACCCCCGGCAGCGCCAGTACGGCGATCCGGTGCCGTCGCGGGGTGTCGTCCGCGCGGCCGGTCTCGTTCTCCGCCGCCGTCCACCGTGTGCCGTCCATGGCCAGATCCTGGCACATAGTGGCCGTACGGCCAACACCGTGCCGGGCCGCGGCGGCCGATGCTGGGCTGCGTCGCGCCGGGGGGGGGGACCCTCCCGTCGCGCACCGATGCGAAGCCAGGAACGGCCCAGGAACGGCCAGAGCGGCCAGAGCGGCCAGAGCGGCCAAGAGCAGCGAAGAACGGCGAAGAGCAGTGAAGAAGAACAGCGAAGGACGAGGGAAGACGATGCGCGCGGTGGTCGTGGAACAGTGGGGCGGGGCCGAGAACCTGGTCGAGCGCGAGATCCCGCGCCCGCAACCGGGGCTGAACGAAGTCCTGGTCCGGGTGCACGCGGCCGGGGTGAACCCGGTGGACTGGAAGACGCGTGCAAGCGGGGCCCTCATCGAGTGGGGCGCGGTACCCGCGGTCGGGTGGGACGTGTCCGGCACGATCGAGGCCGTCGGCCCCGGTGTGGGCATCTTCCGCCCCGGCGACGAGGTCTTCGGGATGCCGTCGTTCCCCCGCCAGGCGGGCGCCTACGCCGAGTACGTGGTGGCACCGGCCCGGCATCTCGCCCCCAAGCCGTCCGCCCTGACACACGTGGAGGCGGCGGCCCTGCCGCTCGCGGCGCTCACCGCCTGGCAGGCCCTCGTGGACACCGCCGGCCTGCGCCCCGGCGAGCGGGTGCTGGTGCACGCGGCCGCCGGCGGGGTCGGTCACCTCGCCGTGCAGATCGCCAAGGCCCGCGGCGCGTACGTCATCGGTACGGCCGGTGCGGCCAAGCACGACCTGGTGCGCCGGCTGGGCGCGGACGAGGTGATCGACTACCGCGCGGTACGGTTCGAGGACGTCGTCAGCGATGTCGACGTGGTCCTGGACGGGCTCGGCGGAGAAACGGCCGAGCGGTCCCTGAAGGTTCTGCGGGCGGGCGGCCGGCTGATCACCCTGCCGGGCCCGGACGACGTTCCCGCGGCCCGGGACGGTGTGCGGGCGGTGTGGCTCCTGGTGGAACCCGATCACCTGGGCCTGCGCGAGATCACCGCCCTGGTGGAGCGGGGCGCGCTGCGGCCGGTGATCGATACCGTCGTGCCGCTGGCCGAGGCCGCGAAGGCACACGAGATCGGTGAGCGGGGCCGCACCACCGGCAAGATCGTGCTGACGGTCCTCTGAGCCGCACCCGCGACCGGCCGCCGCTCCGGTGCCGGGGGCCGCAGGTCCGCACCCTGGCGGCCGCCCGGGGCCATGCGGCACCCGGGGCCGCCTCCCGGCACCCGGGGCCGCCTCCCGCGGCACCGCCGGCCGCACCGGCACCCGCCCCCGCCCCTGCATCGGTTCGGCCCGCGGGGGCGGAGCGAGGGCGGGAGCCCGCCCGCCCTGATCGCGGCCGTGCCAGAGACCGGACGGCCCCACCGGGTGCGCTGCTCACGCCCGGCCCGATCGCGCGTCGAGTGCGGCGCCGACGTGGGGGCAGGTTCGGCGAACGGTGTCGAGGAAGGCGCCCAGCGCCGGGGAGCGGTCACGGTCGGCGAAGGACAGGACCAGGTCGGGCAGCGCCGTCCGCGGCGTCACCTCGCAGAACCGGATCCCCGCCCTCGGCGCCTCCCGCATGCGGGAGGGCCCGAGGCCCACACCGGCCCCGCAGGCGGCCAGGCCCATGATCGTGTGCACGTCCCTGGCCATGGTGGCACCGTCCAGCGCCGCGGTGTCCTCGCCCAGCAGGACGCGCAGGCAGGCGGCGACGGCGGGCTCGTCCTCCCCGGCGGCCACGATCAGCGGCTGCCGTCGCAGCTGGTCCACGCTCACCGACGCCTGGCCCGCGTAGGGGTGCGCGCTGCCGACCACGGCGGTCAGATGATCGTGTCCGACCGGGACGGACACCAGATGCTCGGCCCCGGCGCCCCGGGGCGGTCCGAGGGTGACGGCGACGTCCAGTTCCCCGGCGATGAGAGCGGCGGCGCCGCGCCCGGATGCCATCTCCTGCAACTCCAGCCGTACGCCGGGCCGTTCGCGGCCGAACCGCCCCAGGACGTCCGGGAGCGGATCGAGCAGCGCGGAGGCGACGAATCCCAGCCGCAGCCGGCCCGTCTCCCCGCGCGCCGCCCGCCCCGCGTCGGCCGTGGCCCCGGCCATCTCCTCCAGCGCCCGCCGCGCCCGGACGAGGAACGCCTCGCCCGCGGCGGTCGGGAACACGCCCTGGCGCGTACGGTCGAACAGCCGGGCCCCGGTCTCGCGCTCCAGGTCGGCGATCTGCTTGGACAGCGGAGGCTGCGCGATACCCAGCGAGCGGGCGGCCCGGCCGAAGTGCGCGTGCTCGGCGAGGGCGAGTGCGTACCGCAGATGCCGCGCTTCCATACCGCCCGTCCCCCCACCGTCCATACACGCAAAGTATCGCCGCCCAGCCTGTCATATCTTCACCTAGATCGATCCGCCGTGATCGCCTGAGATGGGAGTCATGACTTCCTCCCCAGACCCCGCGGACCACTTTGCGATCCATCCGGCCCCCGGGCTGAGCGGCACCGTCTTCGTCCTGGTTCATGGTGCCTGGCACGGTTCGTGGCAGTGGGCGGCGACGCAGCGGGCGCTCGCCGGGCTCGGTGCCGCGAGCGTCGCCGTCGACCTGCCCGGGCACGGCTTCGGCGCCCCCCTGCCCAGCGGGTACCTGCTGCCCGGCCGCCCCGGTCTGCTGACCGAGAGATCGCGGCTCGCCGGCATGACCATGGACGATTGCGCCGATGCCGTCCTGGACACGCTGCGCCGGGTCCGCCGCTACGGCCGTGTCGTGCTCGTCGCGCACAGCGCGGGCGGCGGTCCCGCATCACTGGCCGCCGAGCGCGCCCCCGAACTGGTCGACCGTGTCGTCTACCTCTCCGCGTTCGTCCCCGCCGGCCGCCCCCGCTTCTTCGACTACCTGAACGCGCCCGAGAACGCCACCGCGCGGGGGCAGAACCTCGGTCTCGGGGAACCGGAGGCGCTGGGGGCTGTGAGGATCGATCCGCTCTCGCCGGATCCGGTCTATGTCGAGGAGCTGCGGCAGGCCTTCTGTCACGACGTGCC
>NZ_JBMJCT010000031.1:0-59095 GCF_049222185.1 Streptomyces sp. LaBMicrA B280
CCGGACGGCGCGCGGGGCCCGAGGGACGCGTGGTCCGACCCGGCCCGCATCGCCGCCGCCCGCCTGCCCCGGGCGGGCGCGGCGGCCTGGACCCGCACCTACTGGCCGAGCTAGGGCTGATTCCCCAGGGGGCGCGGGAACCGCGCACAGCGGCGGGACACCGGGCGCCTATTTGAGTACGCCTACTCAGGCGCCCGGCGCCCCGCCACCCGCACGCTGGACAGGTGCTCTGGTCAGACCCTGATGACGAACCGCCGAAAGAGCTGCGCGACGCGCAGGACATGCTGCGGCGGCTCGGCGTCATCATGGCCGTGGCGGTGACCGCGGCGATGGTCGTGGCCGCGCTGGTGGGCCTGCGCTGACGGGTCCGCGCAGGCCCGCCGCCAGGTGGTTCGCGCGGGTCCGCAACCGGGTGACTAACCTGACCGCATGACCGCAACGCACCGCAGGCGACTCGTTCTCGCCTCCCAGTCCCCCGCCCGCCTCGGCCTGCTCCGGCAGGCGGGCCTCACGCCCGAGGTCATCGTGAGCGGGGTCGACGAGGACGCCGTCACCGCCCCCACCCCGGCCGAACTGGCCCTCGCCCTCGCCGAGGCCAAGGCGTCGGTCGTGGCGGCGCTGCCCGAGGTGCAGGGCGCCCTGGTGATCGGCTGCGACTCGGTGCTGGAGCTGGACGACCGCGCCCTCGGCAAGCCCGCGGACGCCGAGGAGGCCACCGCCCGCTGGAAGTCCATGCGCGGCCGGGCCGGCATCCTCCAGACCGGGCACTGCGTCTGGGACACGGCGGCCAAGCGCTATGTCTCGGCGACCGCCTCCACCGTCGTACGGTTCGGCGAGCCCAGCGACGCGGAGATCGCCGCCTACGTGGCCTCCGGCGAGCCCCTGTACGTCGCCGGGGCGTTCACCCTGGACGGCCGCTCCGCGCCCTTCATCGAGGGCATCGACGGCGACCACGGCAATGTGATCGGCATCAGCCTGCCCCTGGTGCGCAAGCTGCTGGCCGAACTGGGCGTCGGCATCACGGAGTTGTGGGCACCGTCCGAGTGAGCCGCTCGGGGACGGCGTCCTGCGGCTCCCCGTCCCCGTCCTGCGGCTCCGCCGGGCGCCCGGCGACCGGTTCCCCCGGCGGGACGGTACGGGCGTCCACGGGCCCGTCAGCGGCTCTCGGGTCGCCACCGCTCCCGCCGTCCCCGCCGGGCGCGGCCCCGACCGGGCCGCCGTCACGGTCGTACGACACCAGGAGCAGCACCAGGAGCGCGAGCACCACGACCATGACCAGGAAGGCCGTCAGGTTGACCAGGCCCCAGGCGAAGGCGCCCAGCAGGCCGTGCACGACCGCCGCGCTGATCAGCACGACGCGCCCGAAGCCGGCGGGCGCGCGGTCGCGGACCGCCACCAGCAGGGCGACCAGGGCGCACAGCAGGAAGTAGAGGCCGAAGACGACGCCGCCGATCTTCGAGGACGTCGACATCAGATGCGGGTCCAGACCGGCCATGGACATCTTCTGCCGCTCCACGACCACGCCGAGGAACCAGTTCAGCGCCCCGATGCCGAGGGCCTCCACGAGGAGGACGACGGTCACCACCCACGCCACGGTTCTGCGCACCATCGGCCCCACCCGCTCCCCACCTTGACCGCTGTTACCAGCAGTAGTCCGAGACAGGGCGAACGCTACTAACGGGTAAACCAGGGGACAAGAGTTCGTGCGGCAGCAAAGAATCATTGGGCCATTCGTAGGGACTCGACAAAGAAACCGAGTGGGCCGCAGCACGCTCTTACAGAGACCTTGGCCACATGGCAGGGCTAGGGTTTTCCGGAGGAGTCCTGCGTAGCAAGGTGCCACTAGGGCTTTCGCGGGTCGGGCGAGCCCCGCATCACGCTCCGTGTGGGCAAGCTCACCATTGGGGACGGGTCGAAGAGCCGTGTCGGCAGTCCCTAAACTCGGCTTGTTTCAAGGAGGGAGCCTCAATCGTGCGCAAGGTGCTCATCGCCAACCGTGGCGAAATCGCTGTCCGGGTGGCTCGGGCCTGCCGGGACGCGGGGATCGCGAGCGTTGCCGTCTACGCGGACCCGGACCGGGACGCTCTGCATGTCCGCGCTGCGGATGAGGCGTTCGCCCTGGGCGGTGACACACCGGCAACCAGTTACCTGGACATCGAGAAGGTCCTGAACGCGGCCCGGGAGTCCGGCGCGGACGCCATCCACCCGGGTTACGGCTTCCTCTCGGAGAATGCCGAATTCGCGCAGGCCGTCCTCGACGCCGGTCTGAACTGGATCGGCCCGCCGCCGCAGGCCATCCGCGACCTGGGCGACAAGGTGGCGGCCCGCCACATCGCCCAGCGCGCCGGCGCGCCCCTGGTGGCCGGCACGTCCGACCCGGTCTCGGGCGCCGACGAGGTCGTCGCCTTCGCCGAGGAGCATGGTCTGCCGATCGCCATCAAGGCGGCGTTCGGCGGCGGCGGTCGCGGCCTCAAGGTCGCCCGCACTCTCGAAGAGGTGCCGGAGCTGTACGACTCGGCGGTGCGCGAGGCGGTCGCCGCCTTCGGGCGCGGCGAGTGCTTCGTGGAGCGCTACCTGGACCGTCCGCGGCACGTGGAGACCCAGTGCCTGGCGGACAAGCACGGCAATGTGGTCGTCGTCTCCACCCGTGACTGCTCGCTCCAGCGCCGTCACCAGAAGCTCGTGGAGGAGGCGCCCGCGCCGTTCCTGTCCGACGAGCAGGTCGCCGAGCTGTACCGCGCCTCCAAGGCCATCCTCAAGGAGGCCCGCTACGAGGGCGCGGGCACCTGTGAGTTCCTGGTCGGCCAGGACGGCACGATCTCCTTCCTGGAGGTCAACACCCGTCTCCAGGTCGAGCACCCGGTGACCGAGGAGGTCGCCGGCATCGACCTGGTCCGCGAGATGTTCCGCATCGCGGACGGCGAGGAACTGGGCTACGGCGACCCGGAGCTGCGCGGCCACTCCTTCGAGTTCCGCATCAACGGCGAGGACCCGGGCCGCAACTTCCTGCCCGCCCCGGGTACGGTCACCACGTTCGAGGCGCCGTCCGGTCCCGGTGTCCGGCTGGACGCCGGTGTGGAGTCGGGCTCGGTCATCGGCCCGGCGTGGGACTCGCTCCTCGCCAAGCTGATCGTGACCGGCCGCACCCGCAAGGAGGCCCTGGAGCGGGCCGCGCGGGCGCTGGACGAGTTCCAGGTCGAGGGCATGGCGACGGCGATCCCCTTCCACCGCGTGGTGGTCCGGGACGCGGCGTTCGCGCCCGAACTCGGCGGTTCCACGGACCCGTTCAAGGTCCACACCCGCTGGATCGAGACGGAGTTCGTCAACGAGATCAAGCCCTTCGCCGCGCCGGCCGACGCCGAGGCGGACGAGGACACGGGCCGTGAGACCGTCGTGGTCGAGGTGGGTGGCAAGCGCCTGGAGGTCTCGCTGCCGTCCTCGCTGGGCATGTCCCTGGCCCGTACCGGCCTCGCGGCGGGCGCCAAGCCCAAGCGCCGCGCCGCCAAGAAGTCCGGCCCCGTGGCCTCCGGCGACACCCTCGCCTCCCCGATGCAGGGCACCATCGTCAAGGTGGCCGTCGAGGAGGGCCAGGAGGTCAAGGAGGGCGACCTGGTCGTCGTCCTGGAGGCCATGAAGATGGAACAGCCCCTGAACGCGCACAAGTCCGGCACGATCAAGGGCCTGGGCGCGGAGGTCGGCGCGTCGATCACCTCGGGCGCGGCGATCTGCGAGATCAAGGACTGACGTCCACCTGTACGACCCCGAACCGGCCCCTGGTGCGTGTGCACCGGGGGCCGGTTCGTCGTTGGGGGGCGGGTGGTCCGGGGGCCGGCACCCTGCGGCCCGTTCCCGCCCGACCGGAGCATCGGGTCCGGGCCGCCCCGGTCACGCCTGTATGCGGCTCACGGTGTCATAAACCCGCCGACAGGGGGCACTTGGCCGCCCGTACGGTGCCTGCCGAGCCGCCACTCGGCCGAGCAGGCGCGGCTCACCGCCCCCTCCGGACCCCCGCCGGGGCCGCGGCTCACCTGCGGCGCAGATCCGCGACCCTGGCCCGTTCGGAGGGCTGGGGTTGGTCGGAGAGGACGGAGGCCGGGCGGAGGGGGTTGCCCCGGCGTGGTCCCGGCAGCTGGGGGCGGCGGGCCGGCGGGACCTGGTCACCCCCCGGGTTTCCGTTCGCCCCGGTCACGGCGATCTGCACCCCCTGGTCGGCGAGGGCCTGCAGCTCCGTGGCGGCGCGGTCGTCGTGGCCGGGCGGGTCGTCCGTGACGAGGCGGGTGATGAGATCCGTCGGCACGGTCTGGAACATCGTGTCCGTGCCGAGCTTGGTGTGATCGGCGAGGACCACCACCTCCGCGGCGGCCTGCACGAGCGCCCGGTCGACGGAGGCGGAGAGCATGTTGGAGGTGGACAGCCCCCGCTCGGCCGTCAGACCGCTCCCGGACAGGAACGCCTTCGACACCCGCAGCCCCTGGAGGGACTGCTCGGCGCCGGAGCCCACGAGCGCGTAGTTGGAGCCGCGCAGGGTGCCCCCGGTCATGACGACCTCCACCCGGTTCGCATGGGCCAGCGCCTGCGCGACCAGGAGGGAGTTGGTGACCACCGTGAGACCGGGCACCCGGGCGAGCCGACGGGCCAGCTCCTGCGTGGTCGTACCGGCACCGACCACGATCGCCTCGCCCTCTTCGACGAGGCCGGCCGCGAGATCGGCGATCGCCGTCTTCTCGGCGGTCGCGAGATGCGACTTCTGCGGGAAGCCGGACTCCCGGGTGAACCCACCCGGCAGTACGGCACCGCCGTGCCGGCGGTCGAGGAGTCCTTCTGCCTCCAGTGCCCGCACGTCCCGCCGTACGGTCACTTCGGAGGTCTGGACGACGCGGGCGAGCTCACGGAGCGACACGGCACCGTTCGCTCGCACCATTTCGAGGATCAATTGGCGACGTTCAGCAGCGAACACGAAACTGACAGTAACCCCAGCGACCGTCTGCTTTCAGCAGTTTGCGCCGATTAACAGAAGTTGTTCGCATGACGGAACCCGAAGTGGTATAGGACCTTCCGCGGACCTATCCCTCCCGACTATGCCAGCCGCACGTACGGCAACTCCCCGCGACCGGCGTGGAGTTGCCGCAGGTCATCAGCCCTCGGCACTCGCCTTGCGGTTGTGCAGCTGCCGCGCGACCTCCGCGATCGAGCCCGAAAGGGAGGGGTACACCGTGAAGGCGTTCGCGATCTGTTCGACCGTCAGATTGTTGTCGACGGCGATCGAGATGGGGTGGATGAGTTCCGAGGCGCGCGGCGCGACGACCACACCGCCGACGACGATGCCCGTGCCCGGCCGGCAGAAGATCTTCACGAAGCCGTCCCTGATGCCCTGCATCTTGGCGCGCGGGTTGCGCAGCAGCGGCAGCTTGACCACCTTGGCGTCGATCTTGCCCGCGTCCACGTCCGCCTGCGAGTAGCCGACGGTGGCGATCTCGGGGTCGGTGAAGACGTTGGAGGAGACGGTCTTCAGGTTCAGCGGGGCCACCGCGTCGCCCAGGAAGTGGTACATCGCGATCCGGCCCTGCATGGCGGCGACGGACGCGAGCGCGAAGACGCCGGTCACGTCACCGGCGGCGTAGACGCCGGGCGCGGTGGTGCGGGAGACCTTGTCGGTCCAGATGTGCCCGGAGTCGCGCAGCTTGACGCCGGCCTCCTCCAGGCCGAGGCCCGCGCTGTTCGGGATGGCGCCGACGGCCATGAGGCAGTGCGTGCCGGTGATGACGCGGCCGTCGGCGAGCGTGACCTCGACCCGGTCGCCGACGCGCTTGGCGGACTGCGCGCGGGAACGGGCCATCACGTTCATGCCGCGGCGGCGGAACACGTCCTCCAGGACGGCGGCGGCGTCCGGGTCCTCGCCGGGCAGCACCCGGTCGCGGGAGGACACGAGGGTGACCTTGGAACCGAGGGCCTGGTACGCGCCGGCGAACTCGGCGCCGGTCACACCGGAGCCGACCACGATCAGCTCTTCCGGCAGCTCGTTGAGGTCGTAGACCTGGGTCCAGTTGAGGATGCGCTCGCCGTCGGGCTGGGCGTCGGGCAGCTCGCGCGGGTGACCGCCGGTCGCGATGAGGACGGCGTCGGCGGTGAGGGTCTCCTCGGTGCCGTCGGCGGCGGTGACGACGACCTTCCTCGACCCGTCGAGCGCCTGCATTCCCTCAAGGCGTCCGCGCCCGCGCATGACCCGCGCCCCGGCACGCGTCACGGAGGCGGTGATGTCGTGCGACTGCGCCAGCGCGAGCCGCTTGACCCGTCGGTTGACCTTGCCCAGGTCCACCCCGACGACGCGGGCGGACCGCTCCAGGGGCGGGGTGTCGTCGGCGACGATGATGCCGAGTTCCTCGTACGACGAGTCGAAGGTCGTCATCACCTCGGCCGTGGCGATGAGGGTCTTGGACGGCACGCAGTCGGTCAGTACCGACGCGCCGCCCAGACCGTCGCAGTCGACGACGGTCACCTCCGCGCCGAGCTGAGCGGCCACCAGCGCCGCTTCATATCCGCCAGGTCCGCCACCGATGATCACGATCCGAGTCACGTACCCCATTGTCCCGCACGCTTCAAGATGCCACTGCCCGGGGGCGGCGGGACCCTCCCGACGTGCGCCGACGGGCGGCCCCCGCACGACGAACCGTACGGAATCCCCCCAGGGCCCCGACGGGCGGCCGATGGCCCTTCCCGGGGTGCCCGGTGCCTCAGGGGCGCCCCGGGGGCTCGCTCTCGGGGCGCGTGAGTGGGGTGGGAGCGCTGCCGTACCCTCTCCCCCATGTCGCTCTATGCCGCCTACGCCGGCAACCTCGACGCCCGGCTGATGTCCCGCCGCGCCCCGCACTCCCCGTTGCGCGCCACGGGCTGGCTGAACGACTGGCGGCTGACCTTCGGCGGCGAGCAGTTCGGCTGGGAGGGCGCGCTGGCGACGATCGTCGAGGAGCCGCTGGCCCAGGTGTTCGTCGGCCTGTACGACATCGCGCCCATGGACGAGGAGTCCCTCGACCGCTGGGACGGCGTGGACCTCGGCACGTACCGCCGGATGCGCGTGCGCGTGCACACCCTGGACGGTGAGAAGTCGGCCTGGACCTACGTCCTCAACGACTACGAGGGCGGCCTCCCCTCGGCCCGCTACCTGGGCGAGATCGCCGACGCCGTGGAGTCCGCCGGGGCGCCCCACGACTATGTGATGGAACTGCGCAAGCGCCCCTGCTGACCGGCGCGCACCCGCCACCCCTACGAATTACCCGCGGTAATCCATCGTCGGAAACGACAAGACAACGATCCCAATCCCGTGAGGTCTGTCATCTACGCGCGTAGGCGAGAAGCGGCTACCCTCGTCCCCGTGAACGCATCTCTTCTTCCGGACGACATCCAGGGCGACCCGTACGCCGCCGCCGACGCCGCCGCCGCGCGCCTGCGCGAACTGACCGGCGCCGAGACCCACGACGTCGCCCTCGTGATGGGCTCCGGCTGGGCTCCGGCCGTCGACGCCCTCGGCGCTCCCGACGCGGAGTTCCAGGTCACCGAGCTGCCCGGCTTCCCGCCGCCGGCCGTCGAGGGGCACGGCGGCAAGATCCGCTCGTACTCCTTCGGTGACAAGCGCGCCCTCGTCTTCCTGGGCCGTACCCACTACTACGAGGGCCGTGGCGTCGCCGCCGTCTCGCACGGCGTGCGGACGGCCGTCGCCGCCGGCTGCAAGACCATCGTGCTCACCAACGGCTGCGGCGGTCTGCGCGAGGGCATGCGCCCCGGCCAGCCGGTGCTGATCAGCGACCACATCAACCTCACGGCGACCTCGCCGATCGTGGGCGCGAACTTCGTCGACCTGACCGACCTGTACTCGCCGCGGCTGCGCGCCCTGTGCAAGGAGGTCGACCCCACCCTTGAGGAGGGTGTCTACGCGCAGTTCCCCGGCCCGCACTACGAGACCCCGGCCGAGATCCGCATGGCCCGCGTGATCGGCGCGGACCTGGTCGGCATGTCCACGGTCCTGGAGGCCATCGCCGCGCGCGAGGCCGGTGCCGAGGTCCTGGGCATCTCCCTGGTCACCAACCTCGCCGCGGGCATGACCGGCGAGCCCCTGAACCACGAGGAAGTCCTCCAGGCCGGCCGCGACTCCGCCGCCCGCATGGGCACCCTGCTGACGCAGGTCCTGCGCAAGCTGTAGTCCGGGACGCCCTTCCGGACACCTGGCGGCTACCGGACGGCGCTTGGACATCGGGTGGCCTGGACGCCGGGGAACCTGACCGGGCCCTGGGAGCACGGGGGGCTTCCAGGGCCGCGGTGCGGGCGGGGCGTGCGTGTCCCTGGCGGTGGCGGATGGTGCGTGATCCGGACGGGTGCCCGTCCGGGCGCCGGTCGGCGCGGTTCGTCAGGGCAGATGCCGGGGGACGCGGGTCATCCGGGCCCCCGGACCACAGCGCACCCGCACCCGCCCCCTCCCCACCCACCGCCAGCGACAATGACGGCCCAAGCCGCCCGCCCCCCCCAGCCGACCAGAGCCACCCCCCAAGGCATCGGCAAACACAGGAGAGGTTGATCCCAAGGTGCACGATCTGATCGCGCGGGCCAGCGCATGGCTCGCCGAGGACCCCGACCCGGACACCCGTGCCGAGCTCGCCGAACTGATCGAGGCAGGCGACGAGAAGGAACTGGCGGCACGTTTCGCCGGCACCCTCCAGTTCGGTACCGCGGGCCTGCGCGGCGAACTCGGTGCCGGTCCGATGCGCATGAACCGCAATGTCGTCATCCGCGCCGCCGCCGGTCTCGCCGCGTACCTGAAGAAGAACGGCACCCCCCACGGGGGCCCCGACGCCGGCCTCGTGGTCATCGGCTACGACGCCCGCCACAAGTCCGCCGACTTCGCCCGCGACACCGCCGCCGTGATGACCGGCGCCGGTCTGCGTGCCGCCGTGCTCCCCCGCCCGCTCCCCACCCCCGTGCTCGCCTTCGCGATCCGGCACCTGGGCGCGGTCGCGGGCGTGGAGGTCACCGCCAGCCACAACCCGCCCCGGGACAACGGCTACAAGGTGTACCTGGGCGACGGCTCCCAGATCGTGCCCCCGGCCGACGCGGGCATCGCCGCCGAGATCGACGCGATCGCCTCCCTGCACGACGTGCCCCGCCCGGAGTCCGGCTGGGAGACCCTGGACGACGCGGTCCTGGACGCCTATCTCGCCCGTACCGACGCCGTACTGGCCCCCGGCTCCCCCCGCACCGCGCGCACCGTCTACACCGCCATGCACGGCGTCGGCAAGGACGTCCTGCTCGCGGCCTTCGCCCGCGCCGGATTCCCGGAGCCCGTGCTGGTCGCCGAACAGGCCGAGCCCGACCCGGACTTCCCGACCGTCGCCTTCCCCAACCCGGAGGAGCCGGGCGCGATGGACCTGGCGTTCGGCCGGGCCCGCGCGACCGACCCCGATCTGATCATCGCCAACGACCCGGACGCCGACCGCTGCGCCGTGGCCGTCAAGGACGGCGGCGACTGGCGGATGCTGCGGGGTGACGAGGTCGGCGCGCTGCTCGCCGCCCACCTGGTCCGGCGCGGCGTCCAGGGCACCTTCGCGGAGTCGATCGTCTCCTCCTCCCTGCTCGGCCGGATCGCCGGCAAGGCGGGACTGCCGTACGAGGAGACGCTCACCGGCTTCAAGTGGATCGCCCGCGTCGACGGCCTGCGCTACGGCTACGAGGAGGCCCTCGGCTACTGCGTGGACCCCGAGGGCGTGCGCGACAAGGACGGCATCACCGCGGCCCTCCTGATCACCGAGCTGGCGTCCGGGCTGAAGGAGGAGGGCCGTACCCTCCTCGACCTCCTGGACGACCTCGCCGTCGAGCACGGCCTGCACGCCACCGACCAGCTGTCCGTGCGCGTCCAGGACCTCTCCCTGATCGCCGACGCGATGCGCCGCCTGCGCGAGCAGCCCCCGACGCGGCTCGCGGGCCTGGCCATCACCCGGGCGGAGGATCTGACCCAGGGCACGGAGACGCTGCCGCCGACGGACGGCCTGCGCTACACCCTGGACGGCGCCCGGGTCATCGTCCGGCCCAGCGGCACCGAGCCGAAGCTGAAGTGCTACCTGGAGGTCGTCGTACCGGTTCCGGACCGTGCCGACCTCCCGGCGGCGCACGCCCGCGCGAAGGAGCTCCTGGAGGCCGTCAAGCGCGACCTCTCCGCGGCCGCCGGCATCTGAAACCTCCGGAGCGACCGGAGAACACCCGAGAACACCGGAGAACACCGGAAAAAGCCAGGGGCACCCCCGGATCCCGACCCCGGGGGTGCCCCTCGTCCGTGCGGGCGCCGTGGACGGCGTACCGCTGCCGTGAACGGCGTACCGCCGCCTCCTCAGCCGCCGGTCACCAGCAGGATCACCAGCAGCACGGCCCCGGCCAGCGTCGGCGCGGCCACCTCGTAGGCCCAGCGGATCGTCGTACCGCCCTGGGCGGGCTCCTCGTTCCCGCACCGGTCAAGGAGTTCGCGCAGGTCGTCCATGACCTTGTCGCTCTCCGCGCGGGCCGGGCCGGTGTCGTCGGCGCCACGGGCGGCGAACCCGCCGAAGCCGACGCCCCTGGCGCCGATCCCGCCGCCACGTACACCACCGCGGGCCGGGATCCCGCCGCCGAGCCCGGCCCCGCCCGTCGCCGACCGCCGCGCCGCCGACGCCGCCCGCCGCTCGGCCTTCTTGCGGCCGCGCAGCGACACGGGAACGGCCCACAGCTGGTACTTGGCGCCGGACTTGGCGCGCACTTCGTTGGTGAAGGCGGAACGCAGCGCCTCCACCTCGCCCCACGGCATGGAGATCACCCGGTACGGGTTGCGGATCCGCAGCCGCTCCTCGTTGGCGAACACGGCCGGGCGCAGCGTGAAGGCGATCACCAGCGGCAGCACCAGGATCATCGTGGCCAGCGCGAGCCACGGGGTGCGGCCGTGGCCGTTGAACAGCGCGTCGAAGCCCAGCCAGGCGACGACCGCGAGCAGCAGCACGCCGCCCGCGAGCCCCATGGGCGAACGGTAGATCCGGTCCTTCACGGCGGGCACCGGAGGCCCCGACGCGGGTGGCTTGTTGTCCGGGGTCGTCATGGCCCCGATTGTGCATGACGGCGCGGCGGGCGCCGCCGGGTGCCCCGACACCCGTATCCATCCGTGATGCTCCGTGATCCTCCGTGCCGCTCGGTGACGCTCCGTGGCCCCTTGCGCTCTCCCGGCCACGGACCGGACCGCGCGCCGCACCCCGGCCGGCTCCGGATCCGGCCCGGGGGTGTACAGCCGCTACGCGCGTAGATATGCTCGTCTGGTGACCATGCCCACCACTGCACCCCCCGCACATGCGCTCGCCGACGTCACCGCGTCCGACAGCACGCTGCGCCGCTTCCTGCACGGGCTGCCCGGCGTCGACGCGGTCGGCCTGGAGGCGCGCGCCACGTCGCTCGGCACCCGTTCCATCAAGACCACCGCGAAGGCGTACGCCATCGACCTCGCCATCTCGATGGTCGACCTGACGACGCTGGAAGGCGCGGACACCCCGGGCAAGGTCCGGGCGCTCGGCGCCAAGGCCGTCCACCCCGACCCGACCGACCGCACCACCCCGACCACGGCCGCGGTCTGCGTCTATCCGGACATGGTGGCCGTCGCCAAGGAGGCCGTCGCCGGTTCCGGCGTCAAGGTCGCCTCGGTCGCCACCGCCTTCCCGGCCGGTCGTGCCGCGCTCGACGTGAAGCTGGCCGACGTGCGGGACGCCGTCGCCGCGGGTGCCGACGAGATCGACATGGTCATCGACCGCGGCGCGTTCCTCGCGGGCAAGTACCTGAAGGTGTACGACGAGATCGTCGCCGTCAAGGAAGCCTGCGGGACGAGCGCCCGGCTGAAGGTCATCTTCGAGACCGGCGAGCTGTCGACGTACGACAACATCCGCCGCGCCTCCTGGCTCGGCATGATCGCCGGTGCCGACTTCATCAAGACCTCGACGGGCAAGGTCGCCGTCAACGCGACGCCCGCCAACACCCTTCTGATGCTGGAGGCGGTGCGCGACTTCCGCGCCCAGACCGGCATCCAGGTCGGCGTGAAGCCGGCCGGCGGCATCCGCACGACCAAGGACGCCATCAAGTTCCTCGTCCTGGTCAACGAGACGGCGGGCCAGGACTGGCTGGACAACCACTGGTTCCGCTTCGGCGCCTCCTCGCTGCTCAACGACCTGCTGATGCAGCGTCAGAAGCTGGCCACCGGCCGTTACTCCGGCCCCGACTACGTGACGGTGGACTGATCACCATGGCACCCGCATCCGCATCCGCATTCGAGTACGCACCGGCGCCCGAGTCCCGCTCCGTCGTCGACATCGCGCCGTCCTACGGCCTGTTCATCGACGGCGAGTTCACCGACGCGACCGGCGGCAAGGTCTTCAAGACCGTCTCGCCGTCCACCGAAGAGGTGCTGTCGGAGGTCGCCGAGGCCTCCGAGGAGGACGTCGACCGCGCCGTGAAGGCCGCCCGCAAGGCCTTCGAGAAGTGGTCCGCGCTGCCCGGCGCCGAGCGCGCCAAGTACCTGTTCCGCATCGCCCGGATCATCCAGGAGCGCAGCCGCGAACTGGCCGTCCTGGAGACGCTGGACAACGGCAAGCCGATCAAGGAGACCCGCGACGCGGACCTCCCCCTGGTCGCGGCCCACTTCTTCTACTACGCGGGCTGGGCGGACAAGCTCGACCACGCCGGCTTCGGCGCGGACCCGCGGCCGCTGGGCGTGGCCGGCCAGGTCATCCCGTGGAACTTCCCGCTGCTGATGCTGGCCTGGAAGATCGCCCCGGCGCTCGCGACCGGCAACACGGTCGTCCTGAAGCCCGCCGAGACCACCCCGCTGTCCGCCCTGTTCTTCGCGGACATCTGCCGCCAGGCGGGCCTGCCCAAGGGCGTCGTCAACATCGTGACCGGTGACGGGCGCCCCGGCGCCGCCCTGGTCGCGCACCCGGACGTGAACAAGGTCGCGTTCACGGGCTCGACGGCGGTCGGCAAGGCGATCGCGCGGACCGTGGCCGGCACGCGCAAGAAGCTCACCCTCGAACTCGGCGGCAAGGGCGCGAACATCGTCTTCGACGACGCCCCGATCGACCAGGCCGTCGAGGGCATCGTGAACGGCATCTTCTTCAACCAGGGCCAGGTCTGCTGCGCAGGCTCGCGCCTGATCGTCCAGGAGTCGATCCAGGACGAGCTGCTGGACGCGCTGAAGCGCCGCCTGTCCACGCTGCGCCTGGGCGACCCGCTGGACAAGAACACCGACATCGGCGCGATCAACTCCGCGGAGCAGCTGGCCCGGATCACCGCGCTGGCCGACGCGGGCGAGGCGGAGGGCGCCGAGCGCTGGTCCCCCGCCTGTGAACTGCCGGACGCCGGTTACTGGTTCGCGCCGACGCTCTTCACGAACGTCACCCAGGCCCACACCATCGCCCGCGAGGAGATCTTCGGCCCGGTGCTGTCGGTCCTCTCCTTCCGCACCCCGGACGAGGCGGTCGCCAAGGCGAACAACACGCAGTACGGCCTGTCGGCGGGCATCTGGTCCGAGAAGGGCTCCCGCATCCTGGCCGTCGCGGGCAAGCTGCGCGCCGGTGTCGTCTGGTCCAACACGTTCAACAAGTTCGACCCCACCTCGCCGTTCGGCGGTTACAAGGAGTCGGGCTTCGGCCGCGAGGGCGGTCGCCACGGCCTGGAGGCGTACCTCGATGTCTGACGCACGACTTTCCGTCTTCAAGACCTACAAGCTGTACGTGGGCGGCAAGTTCCCGCGTTCCGAGAGCGGTCGGGTGTACGAGGTGACGGACCCGAAGAACAACTGGCTGGCCAACGCCCCGCTGTCCTCCCGCAAGGACGCCCGGGACGCGGTGGTCGCGGCCCGCAAGGCGTTCGGCGGCTGGTCCGGCGCGACCGCCTACAACCGCGGTCAGGTCCTGTACCGGGTCGCGGAGATGCTGGAGGGCCGCCGCGAGCAGTTCGTGCGCGAGGTGGCCGAGGCGGAGGGCCTGTCGAAGTCCAAGGCCGCGGCCGTCGTGGACGCCGCGATCGACCGCTGGGTCTGGTACGCCGGCTGGACCGACAAGATCGCCCAGGTGGTCGGCGGCGCGAACCCGGTCGCGGGTCCGTTCTTCAACCTCTCCTCGCCGGAGCCGACCGGCGTGGTCGCCGTACTCGCCCCCCAGGACTCCTCCTTCCTGGGCCTGGTCTCGGTCCTCGCCCCGGTGATCGCCACCGGAAACACGGCCGTCGTGATCGCCTCCGAGAAGGCCCCGCTCCCGGCGCTCTCCCTCGCCGAGGTACTGGCCACGTCGGACGTCCCGGGCGGCGTGGTGAACATCCTCTCCGGCCGCCCGTCCGAGATCGCGCCCTCGCTGGCCGCGCACCAGGACGTGAACGCGATCGATCTCGCGGGCGCGGACGAGGAGTTGGCCAAGGACCTGGAGATCGCCGCCGCCGACAACCTGAAGCGCGTCCTGCGCCCCCAGGCCGTCGACTTCACGGCGACCCCCGGCACCGAGCGCCTGACGGCCTTCCTGGAGACGAAGACCGTGTGGCACACGACGGGGGCACTGGGCGCGGCGGGTTCGTCGTACTGAGCCGTACGAGGTCTCTACGAACCGTACGAGCCGTACAGCCGCAGCACCGAGCCTCGGCAGGCCGAGAGCCGCGTTTCCCTCCGCCGGGGAACGCGGCTCTCCGCGTCGTCCACCCTGCCCGCCCGGGTCGGCGCCCTACTCCACGACAGGCGGTGCCAGCGGGGCGATCTCCCTGTCGAAGAAGTCATGGAAGTCGTCCCCGCGCTCGTACAGCGCCTCGAACCCGGCCGATGTCTCGCGGATCAGTGCCGGGTCGGTGAAGCGGTTGGCGCCGGCCGCGTTCCCGTCGTCGTCGTAGACGACCTCGTACATGGCGACCTCCCCGAGGATCACCACCTCGGGGACGCGACGCTCCTGCTCGATGTCCGAGATCTTCCGGGCGTCGAGCACCTTGATGTGGTCCCCCAGCTCCACCCGCATCCGCAGGACATGGAGCTCCCACTGCACGTACGGCGTCACGGGGAACTCCACCACGCGCAGGCGGCGTTCGAGGATGCCCAGCTGCGCGGCCTCGCGGAACTGCCGTTCATAGCCCTCGCGTTTGTCCTGGACGAGGGACAGCGCCCGGTCCCATTCCCCGGCGGCGAAAGCCTCCCAGCTGGCGAACCCCCGCTCCTTGAACTCCTGTCCTCGTTCGAGCTTGTTCATCTGGCGGATTCCGCTCGCCCGGACCCGCCAGAAGTCCGCGTGGTACGTGGGGCGGTCCATACGTTCCGAAATGCCGTACGGGAATGAGTCAAACATTCGGGATATCCGGTTTCGCCGCGATCAACATGTTCCTCGGGATGACTACGAGCCGCTCGTCCACTCCGATCGAGACCCCCGCCGGCAACTTCCGGCCCAGGGACTCCGTGAGGTCCCGGCCGACGACGGCGATGTCGCCGTTCTCGAGCTCCCAGATGTCGGGGCAGTCGGGGTTGTCGGTCGTGTTCCCCAACTCCCGCGGTGACTTCCCGAGCCGTCGTTTGAACGTGGTGGCCGGATCGGCTTCCCACGGCCTGTTCGCCATACGGTCGTCCCCCTACGATCAAGCCGGAGCGGCACACTTGGCACTCAGCGTAGCGAATCGGCTTCGTTCGGCGAGCCGTCCATTCTGGTCAGGGGTGAGCTGTGGGGACGGACGCCATGGACGGCCACGCCGAGGACCACGGCCGCATCTACCAGACGTCCGGTGACCAGCACATCACCGAGCACCACCACTACGGCGACGAGCCGGCCACGCCCTGCGGCCCGGACTCGGTGCGCCGCCCGGCGGTCGGCCGGCCCCCGGTCGTACTGCGGGACCGTACCGAGGTGCTGGAAAGGCTGCGGGCAGGTGTGCGTACGAGTCGCACCGGAGAGGTCTATGTGCTCCACGGCATGGGCGGCTGCGGCAAGACCGCGGTCGCCTACACCCTCTTCCAGCAGGCGATCGACGCATGCGGCAGGGTGGGTCTGTGGGTCAGCGCCGCCGATCGCGCGAGTCTGCGCGCCGGGATGCTCGCGGTCGCGGCCGACCGCGGCGCCGACGACGGTGAGCTGCTGGCCGCCCGCAACGGACTGCGCCCCGCCGCCGATCTCGTCTGGCAGTATCTCGACCGCTCCGCCGAGCCCTGGCTGCTGGTACTGGACAACGCCGACCAGCCAGAGATCCTCCGCGACGGCAGCTGGCTGCGCACCAGCCCTGGCGGCACGGTCGTCGTGACCACGCGCCGGTCGGCCTCCCACTGGTGGCCGGGTGCGGAGTTGCAGCACATCGGCGTACTGCCGCGTGCGGATGCGGCGCGGGTGCTGTGCGACCTCGCGCCGCACAGCGGCACCCCGGACCAGGCGGCCGAGATCGCGGAACGGCTCGGGCGGCTGCCGCTCGCCCTGACACTGGCGGGCGGCTTCCTCTCCCAGCAGGTGCTCGACCCCTGGACGATGGAGACGTACGGTCGCCATCTGGACGAAGGGGAACGGGTCGAGCTCATCGACCAGGGCGCCGACGCCCTCTCGGAGCGGGATCCGCGGCGCATGGTGGGCCTGACATGGCAGCTGACCCTCGACGCTTTCGAAGCCCGGGGGCTCAGCGAGGCCACCGCACTGCTGAGGCTGCTGTCCCGTTTCGCCCCCGAACCGCTGCCGCTGTCGGTGCTCAACCGGGCCGAGATCGACGGCGTCCTCCCGCGGGCCCGTTGCGAGATCGCGCTGCGCGCGCTTCTGGACCAGTCACTGACCGAACTGGTGGACATCGGGGTCCGGTGCGCGCAGAGTCATGGGGTACTGCTCGACAGCGTCGCGGCGGCGACACCGGCGGACCGGAGGCCGGTGCTCGACACCACGGCCGTCCGCCTGCTCGACGCGGCGGTCCCCGACGTCCCCGACGCGGGCCCGCACGACCCGTTGCTCCGGACCCTGGTGCCCCACGGACTCGCCCTGTTACGGCACGTCCAGGAGCCGGAACCGCTGGCCGCCGCGCTGACCGCGGTGACCCGGCTGTCCGTCGCCCTGCACCGCACCGGGGACTACCTGTCCGCCTGGGAGACCGCCCGGACCGCGGCCGACCTCGGTGAGCGGCGGCTCGGCGCGTGCCACCGGCTCGTGCTGGCCGCCCGCTCCAGAACCGGCCGAGCCCTCTTCCGGCTGGGCCGGTACGCCGAGGCCGAGACGCTGCTCGCACGCGTTCACGCCGACCAGGAGCGGCTGTTCGGGCCCCGCGACCCCGACACCCTGGACAGCGGCTTCGGCCTTCAGCTCGTACTCGGGAACACCGGGAGGCGGGACGCGGCCGTCACACTCCTGCGGGCCGTCGCCGCCGGCCGCCGCGAGGCGCTGGGCCCCGCCCACCCCCTGACCTTGCGCTCCCGCTCGGGCCTGCTGGTCCTGCTGTCCCCGACGGACGTCGTCACCGAGGAGGACGGGGCGCTGCTGTCCCTGCCCGCCCAGTGCGTCCGGTCCCTCGGCCCCGACCACACCGTGACGCTCGGCGCCCACCACAACCACGCCTGGGCGCTGTACCAGTTGGGCCGCTTCGAAGCCGCCGACCAGGAGATCCGGCTGGTCGGCGAGGCGTACCGGCGGCGCTTCGGCCCCGACCACCCCTTCACGCTCTCGGCCCAGCAGCTTCTCTCCCGGACCCAGGTCGCCTGCGGTCACCTGGGCGCGGGGATCGCGCTGATGACCGATGTGGTGGCCAGACGGGAGCGCGGCCTGGGGCCCGCTCACCCGTTCACGGTGGACAGCCGGCGCGTGCTGAGTGACTTCCGGTCGGGGAACCGGCAGCCGCCCCGGGGGTGACGGGGCGCGCCGGGTACGGGACTTCTCGGGCGGCTGGACGCCTCAGTGCCCCAGCCCCGCCAGCACCTGTCCCACCACCGGCAGGCTTCCCAGGGACTGGGCCTCCGCGATCGGGGTGGTCAGCATTTGGGAGCCGATGGGCTTGAAGTCGGCCACCTGGGTGCCCACTCCGTTGTCGAGGGGGTCGACGCCGGTGCCCGCGAGGGGGTTGGGCTTGAGGCCGGCGACCGGGCCGGTGACGTAGCCGACCGTGCCGGTGAGGACCGTGAGGCCGGCCTGGGGGTCGATGTTGCCCAGGGATGTCGGCCGCCACGGCACCTGCACCAGCGGTGCGTCCGTGTCCGCGTGGGCCGTCGCCGCGCCCGCGCCCAGCGCCGCACCGGCGGTCACGAGGGCGAACAGGGCACGGCGCGCGGTGGGGTGCTGGGACTTGCTGTGTCGGGCCATCGCTGGTGCCACCTTCTGGTGCGCAGGGTAATGATGCCGCGACACAGGGTAGTTGAGAGGTGACCCGCGCTTCAAAAGCGAACCGCGGGGTCGGCAGGCGTCGTGCCATGCGTCAAACTGGTGTTCCGTGAGCATTCATCCCCCGTCCCCCGCCCGTGTCGTGCTGCTGTGCGGCCCCTCGGGTTCGGGCAAGTCCCTGGTCGCCGCCCGTTCCGGGCTGCCCGTCCTGCGCCTGGACGACTTCTACAAAGAGGCCGACGACCCGACTCTGCCCCTGGTGGCGGGGAGTTCGGACATCGACTGGGACCACCCGGACTCCTGGGACGCACAGGTCGCCCTCGACGCCATCAGCCGCCTGTGCGCCACGGGTTCGACGCCGGTGCCGGTGTACGACATCTCACTCAGCGCCCGTACCGGCGAGGAGACGCTGCGGCTGGACCGTACGCCCCTGTTCATCGCGGAGGGCATCTTCGCCGCGGAGATCGTCGAGCGCTGCCGGGAACTCGGTGTCCTCGCCGACGCGCTCTGCCTGAACCGCGGCGCGGTCACCACCTTCCGGCGGCGCTTCGTGCGCGATCTGAAGGAGGGCCGTAAGTCGGTGCCGTTCCTGTTGCGCCGCGGCTGGCGGCTGATGCGCGCGGAGCGCACGATCGTCGCCCGCCAGGTGGCCCTTGGCGCCCACCCGTGCGACCGGGACGAGGCGCTGCGCCGGCTCACCGTCGCCGAGTGGGCCGGCAAGTACACCACCGCCGGTCGGCGGCACCGGGAAGCGGAGCGGTAGAGCGGGCGGCACGGGGGAAAAGCGAAGAGGGGCCGCCCGGACCCCCCGGTCCGACCAGCCCCTCTTCGGTTCCTCCCCCGTGCTCTCCGGACCGCCCCCCAGCGGCCCGGCCCCCGTTCCCCCGTGTTCCCCCGCGCTTCCCCCGTACCTCAGGCGACCAGTTCGCCGAAGGCGTTCTCCTCGTCACGGCCGAAGCTGAGGACCTCGTCCTCGCGCAGCCGGCGCAGCGAGCGCCAGATGCTGGACTTCACCGTGCCGACACTGATGTTGAGTATGTCCGCGATCTCCGGGTCCGTACGGCCCTCGTAGTAGCGCAGGACCAGCATGGTGCGCTGGAGCTCGGGCAGCCGGGCCAGCGCCTGCCACAGGACCGCGCGCAGCTCGGTGCCGCGCATCGCGTCCGTCTCGCCGGGCGTCTCGGGCAGTTCCTCGGTCGGGTACTCGTTGAGCTTGCGGCGCCGCCAGGCGCTGATGTGCAGGTTCGTCATCGTGCGCCGCAGATAGCCGCCGACGGCCGCCTTGTCGCTGATCCGGTCCCACGCCCGGTAGGTCGAGAACAGCGCGCTCTGGAGCAGGTCCTCGGCCTCGAAACGGTCGCCGGTCAGGTGGTAGGCGGTGGCGTACAGGGAGGCGCGGCGCTCCTGGACGTAGGCGGTGAACTCCGCCTCCGTCAGCGAGCGACGCTCCCCCGTGTCCTCCTTGTACGCGCTTCCCCCGTGCGTGTCCCCCGTACGCGCGTCAATCACCGACATGTAGGGCTGCTGCCCGTACCCGCCGTGCTGACGCCCGGTGCCGCGAGCGCACCCCCGCCCTCCCCCACGCTCGAAAGCGCTCGCGCGGGAGGTACCCCCATCAGCACCGGACTTCTCCCCCCGGTGCACGTCGTGCAGACGCGTGACCACTGCGCTGGTGCTGATGCTGTGCAGCGTGTTCATCTCGCGCTCCCCGTCGTGGACTTCCGGTGCTTCCGGCCCTGCTCCGGACCTGAGCCCGGTCGTGCTCCGGGCTGTTCCGACCATTTCGGCCGGATCCGACTGCTCGCCGTGCCCGTGACGAAAAGCCTGCCGGGGTGACTTCATCGGTGTGTCCCCCGACTGTCACAGACCTGTCACAGGGCCCCCGCCCGTCGGCGCCGTCACAGGAAGTGCACAGCCGGTGGCGCTAGCGCGGGGCAGGGGACGGAGGTGGTGCGGGGCAGGTCGTGGGGATACTGCGGGGCTGTGGCCGACAGGTCGTACGACAGCCCGTCCATGGGCCAGAATGAGCGGGTGCCTTCCCTGTTGCTGATCGAGGACGACGACGCCATCCGTACGGCCCTGGAGCTCTCACTGACGCGCCAGGGACACCGCGTGGCCACCGCTGCCAGCGGCGAGGACGGTCTGAAGCTGCTGCGCGAGCAGCGGCCGGACCTGATCGTGCTGGATGTGATGCTGCCCGGTATCGACGGGTTCGAGGTGTGCCGGCGCATCCGGCGCACGGACCAGTTGCCGATCATCCTGCTGACCGCGCGCAGCGACGACATCGACGTGGTCGTCGGACTGGAGTCCGGCGCCGACGACTATGTGGTCAAACCGGTCCAGGGCCGGGTGCTGGACGCCCGGATCCGGGCCGTGCTGCGCCGCGGCGAGCGCGAGTCCAGCGACTCGGCGAGCTTCGGCAGCCTGGTCATCGACCGCTCGGCGATGACCGTGACGAAGAACGGCGAGGACCTCCAGCTCACCCCGACCGAGCTGCGGCTGCTCCTGGAGCTGAGCCGGCGGCCCGGCCAGGCGCTGTCCCGCCAGCAGCTGCTGCGGCTGGTGTGGGAGCACGACTACCTGGGCGACTCCCGCCTGGTAGACGCGTGTGTGCAGCGGCTGCGCGCCAAGGTGGAGGACGTGCCCTCGTCCCCGACCCTGATCCGTACGGTCCGTGGTGTCGGCTACCGCCTGGACACTCCTCAGTGAGCGATACGCGAGGGGGGCCGCGCGGCTGGTCCGCGGGGCGCAGGGGAGGTCTGTCCCGGCTCAGGTTCACCAGTCTGCGGCTGCGGCTCGTCGTCGTCTTCGGCCTGGTCGCGCTCACCGCCGCGGTGTCGGCGTCGGGCATCGCCTACTGGCTGAACCGCGAGGCGGTGCTCACCCGCGCCCAGGACGCGGTGCTGCGCGACTTCCGCCAGGAGATGCAGAACCGCGCGGGCGCGCTGCCCGTCCATCCCACCCAGGACGAACTCCAGCGCACCGCAGGGCAGATGGCGTCCAGCAGCCAGAGCTTCAGCGTGCTCCTGGTCGGCCAGGACGCGCAGGGCAAGACGGTGTACGGCAACTCCGGTGGCATCAACGGGTTTTCCCTGGAGGACGTGCCCAAGTCGCTGCGTACGGCGGTGGACCGGCAGCAGGAGATCAGCGACACCAACAAGCAGCCGTACCACCTGTACTGGCAGCGCGTCGTGGACCACGGCACGCCGTACCTGGTCGCCGGCACCCGGGTGATCGGCGGTGGCCCGACCGGCTACATGGCGAAGTCCCTGGAGCCGGAGGCGAAGGATCTCGACTCGCTGGCCTGGTCGTTGGGCATCGCCACCGGCCTCGCGCTGATCGGCGCCGCGCTGCTCGCGCAGGCCGCCGCCACCACCGTACTGAAGCCGGTGCACCGCCTCGGCGTCGCCGCCCGCCGCCTCGGCGAGGGCAAGCTGGACACCCGGCTGCGCGTGTCCGGCACGGACGAACTCGCCGACCTGTCCCGGACGTTCAACAACGCGGCGGAGGCGCTGGAGAAGCGGGTCGCGGACATGGCGGCGCGGGACGACGCCTCCCGGCGCTTCGTCGCCGACATGAGCCATGAGCTGCGTACGCCGCTGACCGCCATCACCGCCGTCACGGAGGTGCTGGAGGAGGAGCTGGACGCGGACGCGGGCAGCATGGACCCGATGATCGAACCGGCCGTCCGGCTGGTCGTCAGCGAGACCCGCCGCCTGAACACCCTGGTGGAGAACCTCATGGAGGTCACCCGCTTCGACGCGGGCACCGCCCGGCTGGTCCTGGACGACGTGGACGTCGCCGACCAGATCACCGCCTGCATCGACGCCCGCGCCTGGCTGGACGCGGTGGAACTGGACGCCGACCGCGGCATCCACGCCCGCCTCGACCCGCGCCGCCTCGACGTGATCCTCGCCAACCTGATCGGCAACGCCCTCAAGCACGGCGGCTCGCCGGTCCGGGTCTCGGTGCGCGAGGCGTCCGACTCGGTGGTCATCCGGGTCCGCGACCACGGCCCCGGCATCCCCGAGGACGTCCTGCCGCATGTCTTCGACCGCTTCTACAAGGCCAGCGCCTCCCGCCCCCGTTCGGAGGGCAGCGGCCTCGGCCTCTCCATCGCGATGGAGAACGCGCACATCCACGGCGGCGAGATCACGGCCGCCAACTCACCCGAGGGCGGCGCCGTGTTCACCCTCCGATTGCCCCGGGACGCCTCGGAGCTGACGGAGGAACCGGACGAGGGCACCGAGAAGAAGGACGGCGACGGCGGCGCGACGCAGGGGAAGGAGGGGTGATGACGACGGTACGACGACGAGCACGACATGGGCGCCGCTGGCTCGCCCTGCCCCTCCTGGGCACCCTGCTCACCGGCTGCGGCATCCGCGCCACCCAGGTGCCGACCGACTTCGGCCCGGCGCCCTCGCGGGTCCCGTGCTCCTTGACGGGCTCGGGCCAGTCGCCCCAGCAGGGCGTCCCCGTGCAGGTCTTCCTGCTGTGCGGGTCGTCCCTGGTGACGGTGGACCGTACGGTACGAGTCCCGGAGGGCACCCCCGACGCCCGCCGCCGGGTGATGGTGGCCCAGGGCCTGCTGGACCAGCTGGCCACGGCACCCTCCTCGGCGGAACGCTCCGCGGGCTATGCCACGTACGTGCCGGGCGGCCTGAGCGTCTCCGGGCCCGCCCCGCACGACCCGGAGGACACCCTCCGCCTGAGCACCGCCCCCTCCCGCCTTCCCTCCGCCGCCCTGGCCCAACTGGTCTGCACGCTCTCCGACTCCGCCGCGACGGAAGGCGACGGCTCGATCACCCTGGGCGGCCCCTCCCCCGCACCACTGAGCCGCTACGCCTGCACGGACGACGTCCGCAACCACCCGGGCACGACGGCACCACCGGCGAGCGACGTCCCGGAGGAAACGGGCTAGAGCGCGTCTCTTCGGCGGACCGGCCTCGTCGTCCAGCGAGCCGATGTCATGGAAGGCGTTCGGCGGTGCGGAAGGTGCTGTACTGGATGACCGAGCGGGGGCGCGCGTTGAGCTTTCCGGCGTCGTCGAGGAGCTGTTCCTCGGAGGCGAGAAGGTCGCCGGTCCGCGGGTCGAAGACGAGCGTGCGCTTGTTGGGCAGTCCGCCGAACCGGCCGGTCAGGGAGAATGCCTCACCGCTCCGGCCGGCCCGGTCCTTCACCGTCCCCGCGTAGACAACGCCCCGGGTCGACGCCAGCACACGCAGTACGGCCGCTCGCTGGGCGGGCGAGAACACATGGTCCTGGAAGCGCTCCGGCAGCACTTCGTACAGGAGCCCGGGCCCCATGTCCTGGCCGTCGGCCAGCCACGCGCGCATGCCCTCGACCGTCGAAGGCGGCTCCGCGGTGCTTCCGGAGCCGGGGCCGCTCGCGCCGCTGGACCGGACCGGCTCTTCGCCCACCGATCCGGCCTCCTCCCATACCGTGCGCTGCCGCTGGTTCTGGAACCGCGGAGCGAGCGTTGTCATGTTCCAGCGGGACGAGCCGTCGGGCTTCTCCCATGTCTCACGACGCTCGGGAATGACCGCGGAGGTGACCTGGATGTTGCCGACACGGGTCCACAAGGCCCAGTCGTCGCTCACGAAGTGCTCGGTCTTCCACGGCGTGGGCCGGGTGTCGGTCAGACCGGAGACACGGCCGGCGATCTCCTCCAGCACATCGGCCGCCGACCGATCGGACGGTTGCGTCCGCAGAGGTGCCGGAGTGACGGCCAGGGCCGGCTGCGCGGTGACGCCGAAGGGATCCACCACGGTGTACCCGACCACTCCGGCGGTGACCGCGGCCGCGGTGACGGCCCATCCCCATCGGCGCCGCGTGTGCACCCGGCGCGCGGTGCCGGCGTTCCGGCCGCCGGAGAGGATCTCGTTCAGCCCGGACCGGTCCGCGGGCCTGCCCGTGCGCACCGGGTTCATTGAGCGCAGTACCTCGTCGATGTCACGCATCGGCTCCCCCGAGGGTCGTCAGAGCCCGCTGTGCCGGGCCGGGGCCGGTGGCGGCGAGCCGGTGCCGCAGCCGAGCGCGGGCTCGGTGCAGGCGCACATGGAAAGTGGCGGTCGTACAGCCGAGGACCTTCGCCGCCTGCCGGGCCGGCAGTTCCTCCCACAGGGCCAGCCGGAGAACCTCCTTGTCCTGCTCCCGCAGGGCGTCGAAGGCGGCCGCGACGGCCAGGTTCCCCGCCACCCCGGCGGCCGGGTCGTCCACGTGATGTCTCCCGTGCCCGGCAGCGGCCTCCACCAGATTGGCCCGCCGCTGATCGGCTCGGCGTGCGTTGGCCGTCAGGCGACGGGCCGTCGCGTACAGCCAGGGCAGCACCGCGCCGGACGGAACCTCCCCCAACCGTCGCCAGGCGGTCAGGAAGACCTCCGCCACGACATCGTCGACCGCGTGGGCGCTGTCCAGGCGCCGCCGTACATACGCGTCCACGGCCGCGTGGTGTTCGTGGTACAGCTCGGTGAATCGCTGCTCATCTGTTGTGTTCACATCCCCTCCACCCGCGTATGTGTCCGGCACGCCGCCTTCCTTACAGGGGCCGTGCAGAGAAAGTTCTCGCAGATCCGCGGCGCGACGATCAACACGATCAACCGCTCGCCGCGTCCGCATCGGGGTCCGCGGCCAGCAGGGGGTGCCGGGCCACCGGGCCACCCCGCCACCCCGCCACCCGGCCACCCGGCCACCGGGCCACCCAGCCACCCGGCCACCTGAGGCGACTGTCCGGCATTCGTCGAGTCGGGCGTTTCCCGCCCGTCGGGGCGAGCGCTTCCCAGCCGTCGCGTCGGGCGCTTCCCAGCCGTCGCGTCGGTCGACAAGACGTTCGAGGGTCGGCTCACATCCGGATGCGGAACCGATCACGCGGACCCACGCGTCTTGGGGGGCGTGCAGGGTCAAGGGGACTTCGGCGGCATCGCCGCCATCCGCGTCCGGACGGCAGGGGGCATCCTCCTCCTCGCCGACATCGTCTTCGTCGCCTGGCTGATGCTGCGGCCACTGGACGTGCCCTGGGTGACGCCGCCCAACCTGCACCCGCTGGCCGGTATCCGCGCCGACCTGGCGCTGGGGTGGCCGGGCGCGGTGAAGCCGCTCGGTGAGGGGCTCGCGCTGCTCGCGCCGCTCGGGGTGCTGCTGCCGATGGCACACGGGCGGCTCATGGTGTCCCCGCTCGCCTCGCTGCTGCGCACCGCCGCCGCGGTCTGCCTGATCTCGCTCGGCATCGCCCTGTTGCAGACGGGGGTCCCGGGCCGGGTGGTGGACATCGACTCGCTGCTGCTGAACACGGCCGGGGCGATCGTGGCCCATCTGCTCGTCGTCCCCGCGGCTCGTGCGCGGCTGCGCAGGTGGGAGCGGCTGCACGAGCGTCTGGAGGCGGAGCCGGCCACCTTTCAGGAGGGGCTTTCTCAGGGGCGGACCCCGACGATTCCCAGGGTCGGAATCGCTCCTTAGAGTGACGCTTCATCCCCTTCGTGTCCGTATCGTCGTAGACAGCTGATCGAGGACAGCTGATCGAGCCGACCGACGACCACGGAGGATGTCATGACCGCCCTTGCCCGACCCACCCACGGCCGCATGATCGGCGGAGTGTGCGCGGGCCTGGCCCGCCGCTTCGGTACCTCCGCGACCACGATGCGCGTGATCTTCGTGCTGTCCTGTCTGCTGCCGGGCCCTCAGTTCCTGCTCTACATAGCCCTGTGGATCCTGCTGCCGTCCGAGGACAAGGCCCGCGCCTCCAGCTGGTGACACACCTCACCGCCGGTGCGCTCCGGTCGGGTCCGGAGCGACCCGGGGGTGGTGGGGGGGGGGTGGGGGTAACCGAGGGGTTTTGTGGTGGGGGAGGGAAAGGCCATGCCCCTAGGGGGGGAAACAACCCCACCTTGGGGGGGTTTCTGTTGGTTCCGGGCCCCCCCCGCCGGCGTCGGGATGGTGGTGGCGTCAGCCGAGCGGGATCCCGTTGACACCCATGCCGTGGGTGGGCAGGCCGGTGCTGCCGAGCGGCAGTCCGCCGAGCAGCCCGGTCGGCCCCTGCGCGAGCACCCGCTGCACGGCCGGCTTCGCGGCGGCCACGCCGGAGGCCACGGCGCCCTGCCCCTGGGTGAGCGCCTCGACGGTCCCCGGCAGCGCCTTGGCGACCTGCGTGGCGTCGGGAGCGGCGGGAGCGGCGTTGGCGGCACCCGCGCCGACGGCGGCGAAGGCGGCACCGAGGGCGGCGACACCGAGGGTCTTGACGGCAGACTGCTTCATGGTGATTGCGTCCTTGAATGCGGAGACGGAAAACTTCAGGAGCGGTCCATGACCGTAAACGCGTCGCGCCCCGGCCCGCAAACACCAAAATGCGGACACCTGGTGAAAGCGTGTCCGCATTCCGTACCGCGAGAGGCGACCGCCTACCCCTCGGAACTCACAGAACCGCTGGTGGGAGGCGTCCGCTGAAACAGCCATTCGGATTTCAGTTCGGCATATCCGGGCTTGATGACGTCATTGATCATCGCAAGACGTTCATCGAAAGGAATGAACGCTGATTTCATCCCATTGACAGAGAACCATTGGAGGTCGTCGAGCGTATAACCGAACGCGTCGACAAGGTGCTCGAACTCCTGGCTCATGCTGGTGTGCGACATAAGACGATTGTCGGTATTTACCGTGGCCCGGAACAGAAGCTTGCGCAGCAGCCCGATCGGATGCTCGGCGTAGGAGGGCGCGGCCCCCGTCTGGAGATTGGAACTGGGGCACAGCTCCAGCGGGATCCGCTTGTCCCGGACGTACGAAGCGAGCCGCCCGAGCCGCACCGACCCGTCCGGCCGGACCTCGATGTCGTCGATGATCCGCACCCCGTGCCCGAGCCGGTCGGCGCCGCACCACTGCAACGCCTGCCAGATGGAGGGCAGTCCGAAGGCTTCTCCGGCGTGGATGGTGAAGTGGTTGTTCTCGCGCTTGAGGTACTCGAAGGCGTCCAGGTGCCGGGTGGGCGGGTGCCCGGCCTCGGCTCCGGCGATGTCGAAGCCGACGACGCCGGAGTCCCGGTAGCGGTTGGCGAGTTCGGCGATCTCCAGGGAGCGGGCCGCGTGCCGCATCGCGGTGAGCAGGGCGCCGACCCGGATCCGGTGCCCGTTCTCCCGGGCGAGCCGCTCGCCCTGCCGGAACCCCTCGTTGACCGCCTCGACGACCTCTTCCAGGGTCAGCCCCCGCTCCAGGTGCTGCTCGGGCGCGTACCGCACCTCGGCATAGACCACCCCGTCCTCGGCGAGGTCCTCGGCACACTCCCGGGCGACCCGGACGAGCGCCTCCCGGGTCTGCAGCACGCCGACGGTGTGCCGGAAGGTCTCCAGATAGCGTTCCAGGGACCCGGAGTCGGCGGCCTCGCGGAACCAGATCCCCAGCTTGTCGGGATCGGTCTCGGGAAGCTCCGTGTACCCGCCCTCCCGGGCGAGTTCGACGACGGTCCCGGGCCGCAGCCCGCCGTCCAGATGATCGTGCAGCAGAACCTTGGGCGCCCGGCGGATCTGGTCCGGCGTCGGTACATGCCCCGGCACATTCGCCGGAACGGTCCCCTTCGGTGCAGTCTGGCTCGTCATTTCCGCACTGTACTGCCTACGCGCGTAGAAAGCTCCGGCTCGGCGGCCGGACACGTCCGGACGTTTTCCGCCTGCTTTCCGTCTTCTTTACGTCGAGACCCAACGGTGACCGCGCGGACGGGTTTTGTACACCGTGGCTTCTGACACTGTTCTGTCATGGGACAGCAAGCATCGCCGGTCCGAACGGCCGGGCTGGGCAAGGTGGTCGGGCCGGGGCCGGAATCGGTGTGCGGGGTGGTGCTGCTGCTGCCCGGTGGGGAGGAGGTCTCCGCGCGCAGGCCGTCCATGGTGGGGGCGACGGCGTTCGTGCGCTCGCTCGGCAGGCGGTTCGTCCGTACCGGAAAGGGCGAGGGCCTGGCCGTACACACCGTCCGCTACCGGTACCGGGGGTGGAACGGCAGCGAGGCGCATCTGGCCGCCGACGCGGAGTGGGCGGCGGACGAGGTCGTACGGCGGTACGGGGATGTCCCGGTGTGCCTGGTCGGCGTCGGCATGGGCGGCCGGGCGGCACTGCGGGCGGGCGGGCACGAGGCCGTCAACTCGGTGGTGGCGCTGGCCCCTTGGCTGCCCGAGGAGGATGTGGCCGCGCCCGCCGAGCCGGTGAAGCAGCTGGTGGGGCGGCGGGTGCTGATCGTGCACGGCACGAACGACGAGCGCAGCGACCCGGAGCTGTCGTTCCGGCTCGCGGCGCGGGCGAAGAAGGTGAACCGGGAGGTGTGCCGGTTCGAGGTGCACTCCGACGGGCACCGGCTGGGCGGCCACCGGGACGAAGTGGAGTGCCTGGCCGCCGACTTCATGCGGGGCGCGCTGTTCGGCCACCCGGTGTCCCGGCCGGTCGAGGACGCGCTGGCGGCGCCGCCGCCGATAGGGCTGCGGATGCCGCTGGCGGTCGGGTTCGGCAAGTCGCTGCGGCGGCGGTGAACCAGCGCAGCCCGTAAGGGGGTTCGAGGAGCCCGTAAGGGGGTTCAAGAAGGGAGCAGGTTGCCCCTTCGCGACAGCAGGAACTTCTTGAAGGCGGCGACCGGCGGGGTGTCCGGGCGGTCGGCCGGCCAGGCGACGCCGATCTCGCGGACGGCGCGGGGCGCGGTGACGGTCAGTTCCACCACGCCCGGCCGCGGCACCGTCGGCGGCGGCAGCAGCGCGACCCCGAGCCCGGCCGCGACCAGACCCCGCAGCGTCTCGGCCTCCTCGCCCTCGAAGGCGATCCGGGGCGCGAATCCGGCCTCGCGGCACAGGGCGTCGGTGATGCGCCGCAGGCCGTAGCCGGGTTCCAGGGTCACGAAGTTCTCCTCGGCCGCCTCGGCCAGCCGGATCCGGCGGCGGCCCGCGAGCGGATGGTCGGCGGGCACGACGAGGCGGAGTTTCTGTTCGTCCAGGCGGCGGACGACGAGGTCGGGGGCGTCCGGTACGGGCGAGGTCAGGCAGAGGTCGAGGCGGCCCGCGCGCATCCCCTCCAGCATGGCCTCGCCGTAGTTCTGGACGAGGCTGAAGCGGATGCGCGGGTGCTCGGCGCGGAAGGCGCCCAGCAGTCCGGGCACGGTCTCGGCGCCCATGGTGTGCAGAAACCCGAAGGCGACCTTGCCGGTGGCGGGGTCGGCGTCGGCGCGGACCTCCTCGGCGGCGCGTTCCACCTCGCCGAGGGCGCGTTCGACGGAGGCGAGGAAGGTGCGGCCCGCGGTGGTGAGGACGAGGGTGCGGCCGCGCCGGGCGAACAGGTCCACGCCCAGGTCCTGCTCCAGGCGGGCCATCGCGCGGGAGAGGGTGGACTGGGGGACGTTCAGTTCCTGGGCGGCGCGGGTGACGTGCTCGTTGCGGGCCACTCCGGCGAAGTAGGCGAGGCGCGGCGCGAGCAACAGCGCCATGTCTTCTGTGTCACCGGATGGTGACAGGCGGGTCTCTGACCTCTGCTGATGCTCCATGGGAACGATTATGGCGATTCCATGCATTGGACGGATGAGAGGCGCGTCCTTACGGTCGAAGCATGTCTCCCGCCAGTACCGGGGCGTCCACCCTGGACGCCGCGTCCCCTGTCATCACCACCCCCTCCTCCGACTCCCGGCTGACCCCGGGCGGCCCCGGCTACCGCCGGATGAGCTTCGCCCTCTTCCTCGCCGGGGTCGCGACCTTCGCCCTGCTGTACTCCACCCAGGCCCTGCTGCCGCTGATCTCCGACGACTTCGGGGTCGCGGCGAGCGAGGCGAGCTGGACGGTGGCGGCCGCGACCGGCGGGCTCGCGCTGTTCGTGCTGCCGATGAGCGCCCTGTCGGAGCGCTTCGGGCGTCGTACGGTGATGACGGCTTCGCTGGCGGTCGCGGTGGCCGTCGGTCTGCTGGTGCCCTTCGCGCCCTCGATCGGCGCGCTGATCGCGCTGCGCGCGGTGCAGGGCGCGGCCCTCGCCGGGCTGCCCGCCTCGGCGCAGGCGTATCTGGCCGAGGAGGTGCGCCCGCGCGCGCTGGTCACGGCGATCGGCCTGTTCGTGGCGGGCAACAGCGTCGGCGGCATGAGCGGCCGGGTGATCACCGGCTGGGTGGCGCAGATGTGGGGCTGGCGGGTGTCGGTCGGGGTGATCGGGGTGATCGCGGTCGGGTGCGCGGTGGCGTTCCGGCTGCTGCTGCCGGCGCCGCGGCACTTCAAGGCGGGTTCGCTGCGCCCCCGGGTGCTGCTGGGCACGGTCCGCACCCATCTCTCGGATCCGCTGCTGCGCCGGCTGTACGCGATCGGCGCGCTGTTCATGACGGTGTTCGGCGGGGTGTACACGGTGATCGGCTACCGGCTGACGGGCGCGCCGTTCGGGCTGCCGCAGGGCATCGTGGGTTCGATCTTCCTGGTCTATCTGGTGGGCACGGTCTCGGCGTCCACGGCGGGCCGTCTGGTGGGCCGGCTCGGCCGCCGCGGCGCCCTGTACCTGGCGGGCGGTACGACGACGGCGGGGCTGCTGCTCTCCCTCGCCGGGTCCCTCCCCCTCGTCCTGCTCGGCCTGGTGCTGATCACCGCGGGCTTCTTCGCGGGCCACGCGGTCGCCTCCTCGGCCGTCAGCAAGACCGCCACGCACGGCCGTGCCCAGGCTTCCGCGCTCTATCAGTCCGCCTACTACATCGGCTCCAGCGTCGGCAGCACGGTCGGCGCCCTGGCCTTCCACGCGGACGGCTGGCCGGGCACGGTGGCCATCGGCCTGCTGGCCGTCCTGGGCGTCGTGACCATCACGGTGCTGGGATCGCGGGCGGCGCGGGTGGCGGCGCGGCCGGTCGCGGCGCACTGAGCCTTCCGGACATGGGACGGGTGAGGGGTACGGGCCGTACGGTCCCGTGCCCCTCACGCGCGTCCAGAACCGATCACAATCGGTCCTAGTCGCTCTGAACTGCTCCGAACTGCTCCGAGTTGGTCGCTTTCTTGCTCCTTCTCGCTCCGCCGGTCGTTGTCAGTGGGCTGGGGTAGCTTGCGAGGTGCTGGGCGTGCGGGCGCGTACGGGACGGCCACAGGGGCGGGTGGGCGATGAGTGAGGACACGGCGGCGGGGATCGACGTCGCGCTGGAGAAGCACCGGACCGAGCTGACCGGGTACTGCTACCGGATGCTCGGCTCCTCCTTCGAGGCGGAGGACGCGGTGCAGGACACCCTGGTGCGGGCCTGGCGCGGGCACCAGCGGTTCGAGGGGCGGTCCTCGCTGCGCTCGTGGCTGTACCGGATCGCGACGAACGTGTGCCTGGACATGCTGGCGGCGGGCAGCAGGCGGGCCCGGCCGATGGATCTGTCCGACGCGACCCCGCTGGCGCGGGCGGCGCTGTCCCCGCGCCCGGACCACACCTGGCTGGAGCCGGTGCCGGACGCGCGGGTGCTGCCCTCGGTGGCGGATCCGGCGGAGGCGGCGGTGGCCAAGGAGTCGATCCGGCTGGCGTTCATGGCGGCGCTCCAGCGACTGCCGCCCAGGCAGCGGGCGGTGCTGATCCTGCGCGAGGTGCTGGCGTGGCGGGCGAGCGAGGTCGCCGAGCTGCTGGACACGTCGGTGGCCTCGGTCAACAGCGCGTTGCAGCGGGCGCGGGCCACCCTCGCCGAGCGGGCTGGCGCGGGCGCGGCGGGCGAGGTGTCCGATCCGCTGGACGAGGAGCAGCAAAAGCTGCTGGAGCGCTATGTGAAGGCGTTCGAGGGGTACGACATGGCGGCGCTGACGGCGCTGCTGCAGGAGGACGCGGTGATGACGATGCCGCCGTTCGACCTGTGGCTGCGCGGTCCGGCGGACATCACCGGTTTCATGAGCACGATCGGGGCGTCCTGCGCCGCCTCCCGGCTGGTGCCGGTGCGGGCGAACGGACTGCCCGCCTTCGCGCACTACAAGCCGGACCCGGAACACGGCGGGTTCGGCCCCTGGGCGGTGCAGGTGCTGGAGCTGTCAGAGGGCCGGATCACCGGTTTCCACTGCTTCCTCGACACCCGGCGCTGGTTCCCCCTCTTCGGGCTGCCCCTCCGTCTGGAAGCGGAGTCCGACGGCGGCGAGGAGCGCGCGTAGCGCGGGGGCGGGGGCGCGCAGCCGGATCCGGCCGCCGCAGCGGCGGGCGGCGAGTTCCAGGCGGGCCGGCAGGTCCACCTGGGCGAGACCGGGAGGCCCGAGCGCGCCCGTGTCGCAGACGACGACACGGGCGCGGGCGCCGGTGCGCTCCAGCGCGGACCGTACGGCGTCGCAGAGCGCCGGTGTCTCGGCGCGCTCATCCGCGACCGGCGACCTGCGACCCGCGACCGGCATCACCTGAATCACATTGACCAACTCCTCCACCGGGCTGGAGGGTTGGGACCGTGACGGGGGTACTGAGCGGGTTCGCGGTGATCGCGATCGTCATCGGGGTGGGCTACGTACTCGGGCGGCGCGGGACGCTCGGCGCGCAGGGCATGGACGTGCTGACCCGGCTGGCGTTCCTGGTGGCGGGCCCCGCGCTGCTGTTCACCACCCTGGCCAGGGCCGACCTGTCGGTGCTCTTCTCCGCCCGCCTGCTGGTGACGGCGCTGAGCACGGCGGCGGTCTCGGCCGTCTTCGTGGCGGCGGGGGTGGCACGCGGGTGGGGTGTGGGCCGTACGACGATCGGCGCGCTGTGCTCCGGTTACGTCAACTCGGGCAACCTCGGGATCCCGATCGCCGCGTATGTGCTGGGCGACGCGTCCCTCGTGGCGCCGGTGCTGCTCTTCCAGGTCGTCCTGGTCACGCCGATCGCGCTGACCGTCCTCGATCTGTCCGGCATGGGCGAGAAGGGCACGCTCGGGCAGCGGCTGCTGACCCCGCTGCGCAATCCGATCGCGGTGGGTTCGCTGTCCGGTGTGGTGGTCGCCGCGGCGGGCTGGAAGCTCCCCGGTCCGGTGATGGACCCGCTCACCCTGATCGGCAACATGTCCGTCCCCGCGGCCCTGCTGGCCTTCGGCATGTCCCTGCACGGCAGCGCGGTCCCCTGCCGCGGCCGGGACCGCCGACTCGTGCTGCTCTCCGTGGCCTTGAAGTCCCTGGGCCAGCCCCTGGCCGCGTGGGCCCTCGCCACCTCCCTCTTCCACCTCCACGGCGCCCCCCTGCTCGACGTCGTCGTCACCTCCGCGCTGCCCGCCGCGCAGAACCTCTTCACCTACGCCAGCCGCTACCACGTCGCCCAGTCCCTGGCCCGCGAGTCGATCCTGCTGTCGACGGTGGTGTCGGTACCGGTGCTGGTGGGGGTGGCGGCGGTGCTGGGGTGACCCGCTCAGCCGACGGCCACGGTGAGCCGAAAGGGGGCGGGCAGGTCGAGGGGCGCCCCGAACCCCGCCGAGCCGAGAACACGGTAGGCGCCGCCGCCCGGAGTGCCGTACAGCGTGACGGTAGGACCGCCGCGTCGGTTCGCGTCCAGACCCAGAGCAGCTCGTCCCATGCGCTCGTCGTCGTCAGGTAGTCGCCCTCGAACTCGTCCATGGGCCCGTCACACACGCCGAACGGGACCGGTGCAGCTCCACCGGTCCCGTTCGCCCCTATGAGGGAACCGCAGGTCAGGCGATACGTTCCAGCACCACCGGCGTCGCCGAGAACCCGGTGCCCGGGGCGGCGATGTCGTAGGAGCCCGACACGGCCTCCAGGGCGTAGTCGAAGCGCTCCGGGGTGTCCGTGTGGAGGGTCAGCAGGGGCTGGCCCGCGGTGACGGTGTCGCCCGGCTTGGCGTGGAGTTCGATGCCGGCGGCGGCCTGCACCGGGTCCTCCTTGCGGGCGCGGCCTGCGCCGAGGCGCCAGGCGCCGATGCCGATGTCGTACGCGTCCAGGCGGGTCAGGACGCCCGAGGAGGGGGCGGTGATCACATGCTGCTCGCGGGAGGTGGGCAGCGCGGCGTCCGGGTCGCCGCCCTGGGCCGCGATCATCCGGCGCCAGGCGTCCATCGCCGAGCCGTCGGCCAGCGCCTTCGCCGGGTCGGCGTCCTTCAGGCCCGCCGCGTCCAGCATCTCCCGCGCCAGGGCGAGGGTCAGCTCGACGACGTCCGCCGGGCCGCCGCCCGCGAGGACCTCCACCGACTCGCGGACCTCCAGCGCGTTGCCCGCGGTGAGGCCGAGCGGGGTGGACATGTCGGTGAGCAGGGCGACCGTGCGCACCCCGTGGTCGGTGCCCAGGCCCACCATGGTGGAGGCCAGCTCGCGGGCGTCCGCCAGGTTCTTCATGAAGGCGCCGGTGCCGACCTTCACGTCCAGCACCAGCGAGCCCGTGCCCTCGGCGATCTTCTTGGACATGATGGAGGAGGCGATCAGCGGGATCGCCTCGACCGTCGCGGTGACATCGCGCAGGGCGTACAGCTTCTTGTCCGCGGGGGCGAGGCCGTCGCCCGCCGCGCAGATCACCGCGCCGACGCCGTCGAGCACGTTCAGCATCTCCTCGTTGGAGAGCAGCGCGCGCCAGCCGGGGATGGACTCCAGCTTGTCCAGGGTGCCGCCGGTGTGGCCGAGACCCCGGCCGGACAGCTGCGGCACCGCCGCGCCGCAGGCCGCGACCAGCGGGGCCAGCGGCAGGGTGATCTTGTCGCCGACGCCGCCGGTGGAGTGCTTGTCGGCGGTCGGGCGGGCCAGCGTGGAGAAGTCCATGCGCTCGCCGGAGGCGATCATGGCCGCCGTCCAGCGGGCGATCTCACGCCGGTTCATGCCGTTGAGCAGGATCGCCATGGCGAGCGCGGACATCTGCTCGTCGGCGACCTCGCCGCGCGTGTACGCGTCGATGACCCAGTCGATCTGCGCGTCGGTCAGCTCGGCGCGGTCCCGCTTGGTGCGGATCACGGAGATGGCGTCCATGGCCATGGCTGATGGCTTCCTTCCGGGAGGTGCAAGGGGTACGGCCCCCCTGTGCGGATGCGCCAGGAGGGCCGTACGGGAATTACTTGGTGAGATGGTCCGGGCCGAAGGCCTGGGGCAGCATCTCGGACAGCGGCAGGACGCCCGCGGGGGTGTCCAGGAGCAGGTCAGGTCCGCCGAACTCATAGAGCAGCTGACGGCAGCGCCCGCACGGCACGAGCAGCGAGCCCGCGCCGTCCACACAGGTGAAGTGCGTCAGACGGCCGCCACCCGTGCGCTGGAGCTGCGACACCAGGCCGCACTCGGCGCACAGGCCGAGGCCGTACGAGGCGTTCTCGACATTGCAGCCGGTGACGGTGCGGCCGTCGTCGACCAGGGCCGCCACGCCGACCGGGAAGCCGGAGTAGGGGGCGTAGGCGTGTGCCATCGCCTCCCGGGCCTCGGCGCGCAGCGCCTCCCAGTCGAATCCGGCCGCGTTCTCCGTCACTTGCCCTGGCCCTTCCGGTACCGCATGCCGTCCGCCTTCGGCATCCGCAGGCGCTGCGCGGAGAGCGACAGCACCAGCAGCGTGACGACGTACGGCGTGGCGCCCACGAAGTCGCTCGGCACCTCGTCGGTGAACAGGTACCAGACCAGCACGACCGCCGCCACGACCAGGCTGATCGCGCCGTGCCACGCGGCCTTGCGGTACACCTTCCAGGCTGCCAGGGCGACGAGCAGGACGACCAGCAGGAGCAGCAGCGCGTGCACGGTCGTACCGCCGTTGCGCAGCTGGAGGGCGTCGGAGTATCCGAACAGGCCCGCGCCCATGGCGAGGCCGCCCGGCCGCCAGTTGCCGAAGATCATCGCGGCGAGGCCGATGTAGCCGCGGCCGCCGGTCTGGCCCTCCAGATAGGTGTGCGAGGTGACCAGCGCGAGGAAGGCGCCGCCGAGGCCGGCGAGACCGCCGGAGACGGCCACGGCCGCGTACTTGTAGCTGTAGACGTTGACGCCGAGCGACTCCGCCGCGATCGGGTTCTCGCCGCAGGAGCGCAGCCGCAGCCCGAAGGGGGTGCGCCACAGCAGCCACCAGCTGCCCGCGAACAGCACCGCGGCCAGGATGGTCACCACGGACAGATGGGTGACCAGGCCGCCGATCACGCCGGCGAGGTCGGAGACCAGGAACCAGTGGTGCTTCTCGATCGACTGGAGGCCGTCGGACAGACCGGGGATCGTGATGTCCGGCAGGGCGTCCACGGGCGGGGACTGCTTGGGGTTGCCGCCCGCGTTGGACGCGGCGTCGCCGGTGAAGCTCAGCTTGGCGAGGTACTGGGTGGCACCGAGCGCGAGCAGGTTGAGCGCGACACCGGAGACGATGTGGTCGACGCCGAAGGTGATGGTGGCGACCGCGTGCACCAGACCGCCGAGGGCACCGAAGCCGATGCCGCACAGCAGGCCGAGCCAGGGGCTGGACTGCCAGCCGGCCCAGCCGGCGCCGAAGGTGCCGAGGATCATCATGCCTTCGAGGCCGATGTTGACCACGCCGGCCCGCTCCGACCACAGACCGGCCAGACCGGCCAGACCGATCGGCACGGCGAGCCCGAGGGCGGCGCTGACCTGGCCCGCGGAGTCCAGGTCCTGCGAACCGGTGATCATCCGGACCGCGGCCAGGAGCAGCAGGCCGCCCGCGACCAGCACCAGGATCTGACCGAGGGAACGGCTCGAACTCCTGGGCGTTTTGGCGCCCGCGGCCTTGGGCGCCGCCGGCGGCGGCGCGTCGGTCATCGTGGCAGTCATCACGCCACCTCCAGCTTCTTCGTCGGGGCGGCGGCCTGGGCGGCGAGTTCGGCGCCGACCTTCTGCTGCTGGCGCTTGAGGCCGTAGCGGCGCACGACCTCGTAGGCGATCACGACGCACAGGACGATGACGCCCTGGATCACGCCGAGGATCTCCTTGTCGTAGCCCTGGAACTCCAGGTGGTTGGTGGTGCGCTCCAGGAAGCCCCACAGCAGGGCGCCGAGCGCGATACCGATCGGGTTGTTGCGGCCGAGCAGCGCGATGGCGATGCCGGTGAAGGCGATGCCGGTCGGGAAGTCGCTGCTGAACTGGTAGCTCTCGTTGAGCAGGGTCGGCATGCCGATCAGACCGGCCGCCGCACCCGAGATGATCATGCTGGTGACGACCATTTTCTTCACCGACACACCGCTCGCGGTGGCCGCGCTCTCGGACTGGCCGACGGTGCGCAGGTCGTAGCCGAAGCGGGTGCGGCCGAGGACGAACCAGTAGGCGATGCCGACGAGCGCGGCGACGACGATGAAGCCGTCCAGGTCGCCGCCCGGACCGGTGTTGATCAGGAAGAAGTGCGAGGCCGACGGGAGCGGCTTGGTCGCGACGACGGTGCCGCCCTGGTAGAGGTGGGCGAGCTTGCCGGGCTGCAGCAGGTAGCCGATGATCGCGGTGGCGATCGAGTTCAGCATGATCGTCGAGATGACCTCGCTGACGCCCCGGGTCACCTTGAGGACACCGGCGATGGCCGCCCACACCGCGCCGGTCGCCATGGCGCAGATCAGGATCAGCAGCATGGAGAGCCAGCCCGGCAGGGTCAGCGCCCCGCCGAGGACGGCGGCGAAGAACGCGGCGAGCCGGTACTGGCCGTCGACACCGATGTTGAACAGGTTCATCCGGAAGCCGATGGCCACCGAGACGCCCGCGAGGTAGTACGTGGTCGCCTTGTTGAGGATGTAGACCTGGCTGTCGCTGGCGAAGCCGTAGGTCATCATGTCGCTGAAGGCGGGGCCGGGGTTCTTGCCGGTCGCGAGGATCACCAGGGCGGTGATGACGAGCGCGGCGACGATCGCGAGCAGCGGGGCCGCGACGCCGAGGAGCAGCCGCTCCTTGTCGATCCGTGAGGTCAGCTTCTTCATCGGGCGTCGTCCTCTGCGTGCTCCAGGTGGCCGGTGGCCGCACCCGTCATGGCGGAGCCCAGCTCCTCGGGGGTGATGGTGGCGGGGTCGGCGTCGGCGACCAGGCGGCCGCGGTACATCACCCGCAGGGTGTCGGACAGGCCGATCAGCTCGTCCAGGTCGGCGGAGATCAGCAGCACGGCCAGGCCCTCGCGGCGGGCCTCGCGGATGTGGTCCCAGATGGCCGCCTGCGCGCCGACGTCCACACCGCGCGTGGGGTGGGCGGCGATGAGCAGCTTGGGGGCGTGGCTCATCTCGCGGCCGACGATCAGCTTCTGCTGGTTGCCGCCGGACAGCGAGGCCGCGGTGACGTCGATACCGGGGGTGCGGACGTCGTACGACGCCACGATCCGCTCGGTGTCGGCACGGGCGGCCTTGTTGTCGAGCAGGAAGCCGCGGGAGTTGGGCTTCTCGGTGACATGGCCGAGGATGCGGTTCTCCCACAGCGGGGCTTCCAGCAGCAGGCCGTGGCGGTGCCGGTCCTCGGGGATGTAGCCGATGCCGGCCTCGCGGCGCCGCCGGGTGGCGCGCTGTGAGATGTCGGCGCCGTCGAGGGTGATGGTCCCGGCGTCCGGGTGGCGCATGCCCATGATGGCCTCGACCAGCTCGGACTGGCCGTTGCCCTCCACACCGGCGATGCCGAGGACCTCGCCCTTGTGGATGGTCAGCGAGACCTTGTCGAGGATGACGCGCTCGATGCCGTCGAGGTCGGTCTGGCCCAGGTGCAGGCCCTCGATGGTGAGCATCGGGACGTCGGTGACCGTGGACTCCTCGGTCTCCGGGGTGGGCAGCTCGCTGCCGACCATCATCTCCGCGAGCTGGCGGGGCGTGGTGGAGGCCGGCTCGGCGGTGCCGACCGTCGTACCGCGCCGGATGACGGTGATCTCGTCGGCGACGGAGAGCACCTCGCCCAGCTTGTGGGAGATGAAGATGACCGTGAGGCCCTCGGCCTTCAGCTCGCGCAGGTTGTCGAAGAGCGCATCGACCTCCTGCGGCACGAGCACGGCGGTCGGCTCGTCGAGGATGAGGGTGCGGGCGCCGCGGTAGAGGACCTTGAGGATCTCCACGCGCTGGCGGTCGGCGACGCCCAGCTCCTCCACGAGGACGTCGGGGCGCACGTTCAGGCCGTACGCGTCGGAGATCTCCTTGATCTTCGCGCGGGCCTTGCCGCCGATGCCGTGGAGCTTCTCCGCGCCGAGGGCGACGTTCTCCAGGACGGTGAGGTTGTCGGCGAGCATGAAGTGCTGGTGCACCATGCCGATGCCGAGGGCGATGGCGTCGCCGGGGTTGTTCAGGACGGCCCGCTCGCCGTCGATGGTGATGGTGCCCTCGTCCGGCTGCTGCATGCCGTAGAGGATCTTCATCAGAGTGGACTTGCCGGCGCCGTTCTCACCGCACAGGGCATGGACGGTGCCCTTGGCGACGGTGATGTCGATGTCACGGTTGGCGACGACGCCGGGGAAACGCTTGGTGATGCCGCGCAGTTCGACGGCAGCGGGAGGGCTGGACGCGTTGATGGCGCACTCTCCTCGGGGAAAGGGGCTGCGTAAGGGGAGGGAGGGCAGGCGTCGGCGACGCTAGCGCGGCAACTCTTAGCTACACGCGTAGAGTTGACACATTGTTATGGCCCGGCGAGGGGAGCGAGAACGGCTCCCCGCGCCGAGCCGGGGTCCGGTCGGGCCGGACCCTTACCTGCTGCTCAGGTCTGATGCCTGGCACTCAGGCGGGATCAAGGGGTGGTCTTGACCTTGATCTTGCCGTCGACGATCTTCTGCTTCGCGGCGTCCAGCTTGGGCTGGATGTCCTTCAGGAAGCCACCGCTGGTGGCCAGGGAGACACCGCCCTTGGCGAGGGAGTACACGTTGTTGCCGGCGAGCGGCTTGCCGTTCTTGACGGACTGGATGAAGTCGAAGACGCCGACGTCGACGTTCTTGACCGCGGAGGTCAGGATGGAGCTCTTGTACTTCTCCATGCCCGGGATGTTGTACTGGTCGGAGTCCACGCCGATCGCCCAGGCGCCCTTGACGCCGTTCACGGCCTCGATGGCGCCGGTGCCGGAGGAGCCGGCCGCCGTGTAGATGACGTCCGCGCCGTTGTCCAGCATGCCCTGCGCGGCCTGCTGGCCCTTGTCCGGGCTGGAGAAGCCGGAGGTGTCCTGGCCGTGGCTCAGGTACTGGACGTCGACCTTCACCTTGGGGTTGGTGTCGTGCACGCCCTGCACGTAACCGGCCTGGAACTTCTTGATCAGCGGGTTGTCGACACCGCCGATGAAGCCGATGTGGTTCTTCTTGGTCTTCAGCGCGGCGGCGACACCGGCCAGGTAGGAGCTCTGCTCCTCGGTGAAGGTGATGCTGTCGACGTTCTTGCCGTCCACGACCGAGTCGACGATGCCGAAGCTGGTCTTCGGGTACTTCGCGGCGATCTTCTGCACCGACGGGGCGTAGGCGTAGCCCACGGCGACGATCGGGTTGTAACCGGCGTCCGCGAGGTCCTGGAGGCGCTGCTCGCGGTCGGGCTCGGTGTCCGAGGTCTTCGCGGTCAGCTCCTTGATGGAGCCGCCGAACTGCTTCTCGGCCTTGTCGGCACCGCGCGCGGCGGAGTCGTTGAAGGACCGGTCACCACGGCCGCCGACGTCGTAGGCGAGACCGATCTTGATGCCGCCCTTGGCGCCGCCCGAGGAGGAAGAGCTGGCGTCGTCGGAGGACGTCTTGCCACACGCGGTGGCGGAAAGGGCGAGGGCTGCGGTGGCGAGACACGCAGCGGAAAGCTTGGCTACCCGGCGCACGGGAAGGCTCCTTCACCTGACCTGAGCGCCATGTCGGCGCTTGAGCCGAACACCCCGGCGGCGTCGGCTTCGCGGCATCGTAACGCGCGTAGATGTCGCAAAAAACCCTCTCTCGAAGCCGTTATCGATTCGAGGCAAACAGCATCTGAACTCGTTCTCCGAGTCCTCTCACGCGGCTGTCGCGCACAGTGCACGATTGGCTTGCGAGTGTGTTGCGCCGGAGCGGGCGACCCCTTAGGGGCGGCGGGGACGCCCGTCTCCACGGGGCACCCACCGCCCACGGGTCAGTCGTCGCTGTCGTCCAGGAACGCGGCCGCGGTGAACATCTCCACGCCGACCGTGATGGCGTGCTCGTCGGCGTCGAAGTCGCCCTGGTGCAGGTCGCGCACCGTGCGCTCGCCGGGGCGGCGGACGCCGAGCCGGGCCATCGCGCCGGGCACGTGCTCCAGGTACCAGGAGAAGTCCTCGCCGCCGAGGCTCTGCTCGGTGCTCTCCACGGAGTCCCGGCCCCGGCGTGCGGCCATCGCGCGGCGCAGCAGGTCGGCGGAGCCCTTGTCGTTGACGACGGGCGGCACCCCGCGGACGTAGTTGATCTCCGACTTGGCCCGGTGCATGGTGGCGACCTCGTCGATGGCCGCGTGCACGATGTCGGGCGCCTGCCGCCAGGCCTCCAGGTCCAGGCAGCGCACGGTGCCGGCCAGCTCGGCGTGCTGCGGTACGACGTTCGGGGCGTGGCCCGACTCGATACGGCCCCAGGTGAGGGCGAGGCCGACGCGGGTGTCGACGCGGCGGGCGATCAGCGCGGGGACGTCGACGGCGACGCGGGCGGCGGCGGTGACGAGGTCGGTGGTCAGGTGGGGGCGGGCGGTGTGGCCGCCGGGGCCGTCCAGCAGGACCTCCAGGCGGTCGCAGGCGCTGGTGATGGGCCCGTGCCGCAGCCCGACGCGGCCGGCGTCGACGCGGGGGTCGCAGTGCACGGCGAGGATCCGCCCGACACCGCTCAGCACGCCGTCCTCGATGGCGCCGAGGGCACCGCCGGGCAGTACCTCCTCGGCGGGCTGGAAGATCAGCCGTACGGGGCGGGTGAGCAGCCCCTTCTCGTGCAGGTCGGCGAGGACGAGGCCGGTGCCGAGCACGATGGTGGTGTGCATGTCGTGGCCGCAGGCGTGCGCGCGGTCGGGCACGGTGGAGCGGTACGGGCAGTCGGCCTTCATGTCCGGGATGGGCAGCGCGTCGATATCGGCCCGCAGCGCCAGCACGGGCACGTCGGGGCGCTCGCCCTCTTTCACACCGATGTCGCACACGAGCCCGGTTCCGGTGGCGAGGACGCGGGGGCGCAGCCCGGCCTTCTCCAGCCGCTCCTTGATCGCGGCGGTGGTACGGAACTCCTGGTTGCCCAGCTCGGGGTGCATGTGCAAGTCGCGGCGGAAGGCGACGAGTTCGGCGTGCAGGGACTCGCTCAGCACGCCGGGGAGCGCATCCCCCGCGAGGCCGGACTCGGACTCTAGGGACATCAATTGCTTCACCCTCTGAAGGGTAGGACGCCCGGGTGGCCAACTGCCCCTGGATCAACAAAAGTTCAGCCCGTTAGGGGAAGAAAATCTGACCGCTGGACGCATGACTGTGGACTGTGATGGGTAAAACCACTTTTTTCTCCTTCCACGCATACCACGCCTTGGCCGACTCACGCTCGCCATGTCCACGAACCGGACCTCCACTCGGCCCATAGCCACGAGGGTCACGACCCGTGACCGAGACGAGCGAGGACTTCCTCGGGGCGGGGCGCCGGTGGCCGGCCTGGGGAGCGGGCCCGGCGGCGTCACCGCGCTGCTGCACGAACTGGGGGTACCGGCGTTCGGCGTCGGCCTCTCCCCCGAGATGGTGGCACTGGCCCGCGAGACCCACCCTCAACTGCGCTTCCACACGGGCTCGATGACGTCCCTTGACATCCCTTCCGCGTCCCTCGGCGGCATCCCGGCCCTCTACTCCACGATCCCTGTGCCGGACGCCCGCCTTCCCCGCGTCTTCGCCGGATTCCACCGCACCCTGCGCCCCGGCACCCCGGCGAGCCCGGCCCTCGACTACTGCTGGCGCACCGCCGACCAGGGCGAAGACGTTCATCCTGGCCGGGCGGCCGTAGGGCGGTGAGGGGGTGGGTAGAGGTACGGCGTGGATGACAAGGACGAACGCCGGCAGTGGCTCATGGAAGTGCACGCGGAGCGGGACCGTCTGTTGCCGCTGCGCGCCGAGGCCACACGGACCACGATCGGCATGCTGCGCACCAACTCGGCCCACACCGGACAACCCGACCTCGTGCCCTATCTGAACCTGACCTATCTGATGGCGGTCAAGGAGGGCCGCGGCGACGACGAGCTGATGGCCTTCGCCCTGTCCCTGGCCAACTGGGCGGTCTCGACCGTCGCCGACCTGGCACAGCACACGGACCGAACCGTGGAGCAGGTCCTCGACAGCTACGAGACGGCGATCATGGCGGCGGCGGAGGCGGAGGAGGGGGACGAGACGGAGGAGGCGGAGGAGGAGACGGAGGAGACGGACGAGGAACCGTCGTAGAAGCGGCAGGGGCTACGCCAGGCTCACCGAGGTCAGGCGGTGCACGTCGGGGGCCGTTCCCGTCACGCCCGACAGGAAGCCCTGGGCGCGGGGGGAGGCGTTCTCCGTCAGCCAGGTCGGGTCGATGTCGCAGACCGCGACGCGGACGCCGGTGCCTGCCAGGGCCAGGGGGAGGGTGTGGACGACGGTGGAGGGGAAGCTGAGGATCGTACGGCCGATGGGGCCGCGGCGGGCGATCAGTTCCAGGGGGAGGTCCGGGCGGACGATCTCCAGGCCGGTCTCCCTGGCCAGCCGGTGGAGTTTCTCCGTGCTCTCGCGGCGGTGGGCGAAGTAGCGGGTGGTGCCGTGGGCCTTGGCCAGGGTGCGGACGGCCTCCAGGTAGGAGTCGCCGTCGACCACACCCGTCTCCACCAGGGACGTGCCCACCATGTCGGCGCCCTTGGTGATGCGCGGCGGCCCGAAGCGGGACCGGGTCCAGGAGAAGTCGTTGGCCGTGACCGTGACGCCGTCGGGAATCTCGCGCACCGGCATCGAGGAGAAGACCTCCACCCGGCGGCGCGCGCTGGGCGTCAGCCGACGGCGGGCCGAGGAGGACACCGGCGCGAAGAGCAGATCGCGGGGGCCGGGGCGGCCGCCCTTGCGGTGCCAGCGCACCAGGCGTTCGCCGCGGGCGAGTTGGGCGACGAACTCCATCGTCGCGGTGCCGTCGTCCACCACCACCAGGTCGCGCGCCCGGGTGATGGTCAGCAGCAGCTGGACGTAGCGGGAGAAGGGGTCGCCCATGACCACGCGGTCGGCGCGGCGGAGCATGCCGCTGAGGCCGCCGATGGTGGCGAAGGGCGCGGTCGGGCCGCCGCGGGCCTCCTCCCAGCGCACCCGGTAGCCCTCGTCCCGGGCCAGGTCGGCCATGCGGCGCAGCTGCCCCCGGGTCATGGGGTCGGTCGGGGCGAGTACGACGACCGTCAGCTCCGCGCCGGCCGGTGCGGCCGTGGCGCCGGCCACCGTCCGCCGCACCTGCGCGGGAACGGAGGAGAGCGGGCCGGAGGGGAGCGGGCCGAAGTCCGGTACGGGGGGCGCGCCCGATGCCGCCGCGGACGGTGACGCCGCCGCCGGGTCGGCATCACCGCCCGACGGGCCGGAGCCGGAAGGGCCGGAGCCCGACAGTCCCGAGCCGGACGGACCCGAGCCCGAGAGACCCGAGTCCGGCAGACCGGAGTCGGACAGGCCGGAGTCGGACAGGCCGGAGTCGGACAGGCCGGAGCCCGACAGTCCCGAGCCCGACGGACCCGAGTCCGGCAGACCGGAGTCGGACAGCCCGGAGTCGGACAGACCCGAGCCCGAGAGACCCGAACCGGACAGGCCGGAGGCGAGCAGGCCCGGGTCGGACGAACCCGAGCCCGTGAGCCCCGAGCCGGACAGGCCGGAGTCGGGCAGGCCGGAATCGGACAGGCCCGGGTCGGACAGACCCGAGCCCGCGAGCCCCGAACCGGACAGGCCAGAGTCGGGCAGGCCGGAGTCAGACAGACCCGAGCCGGACAGACCCGAGCCCGCGAGTCCCGAGCCGGACAGGCCGGAATCGGACAGGCCCGGGTCGGACGAACCCGAGCCCGCGAGCCCCGAACCGGACAGGCCGGAGGCGGACAGGGCGGTCGCACCCCCCGCCGCCCCGCCCACCGGCCGGACGCTCCCGCCCGGTCCCGGATCGGGATCCGTCTCGCGCAGGCCGTGCAGATGCGCCCACTCCAGCACGTTGAGCAGCTGGACCGGGCTCTCCACGAAGGCGAGCGTGCGGGTGGGGTGGCCGGTGCGGCCGGTGCGGGGGCTCATCGGGGTGCGACCGTCCCGTCGTAAGTGACCTGGATTCACACCGTGACCGGCTCGCCGGCGGCGGCCGCGATCTCCGCCTCGGCGACGGCACCGGCGACGCGGCGCAGCTTCTTCATCGGGCCGAGCTCGGAGTCGTAGACCTTCTTGACGCCGTCACCGAGGGAGGACTCGATGGTGCGGATGTCGCGCACCAGGCGGGTGAGGCCGCCCGGCTCGACGGAGGCGGCCTGGTCGGAGCCCCACATGGCGCGGTCGAGGGTGATGTGGCGCTCGACGAAGGTGGCGCCGAGGGCGACGGCGGCCAGCGTGGTCTGCAGGCCCGTCTCGTGGCCGGAGTAGCCGATCGGGACGTTCGGGAACTCCTTCTCCAGCGTGTTGATCACGCGGAGGTTCAGCTCCTCGGCCTTGGCCGGGTAGGTCGACGTGGCGTGGCACATCAGGATGTTGTCCGAGCCGAGGACCTCGACCGCGTGGCGGATCTGCTTCGGGGTGGACATGCCGGTGGAGAGGATGACGGAGCGGCCGGTGGCGCGCAGGGCGCGCAGCAGCTCGTCGTCGGTCAGGGAGGCGCTCGCCACCTTGTGGGCGGGCACGTCGAACTTCTCCAGGAAGGCGACGGCCTCGGTGTCCCACGGGGAGGCGAACCAGTCGATGCCCTTCTCCTTGCAGTACGCGTCGATCTGGCGGTACTCGTCCTCACCGAACTCCACGCGGTGGCGGTAGTCGATGTAGGTCATCCGGCCCCAGGGGGTGTCGCGCTCGATGTCCCACTGGTCGCGCGGGGTGCAGATCTCGGGGGTGCGCTTCTGGAACTTGACGGCGTCGCAGCCGGCCTCGGCGGCGACGTCGATCAGCTTGAAGGCGTTCTCCAGCTCACCGTTGTGGTTGATGCCGATCTCGCCGCAGATGTAGACGGGACGACCGGGGCCGACCTCGCGCGAACCGAACGTACGCAGACGGGAGTTGGTGCTCATCAGGGGGGTTCCTTACTTGGGGAGGGAATCGAGAGAGGGGCCGAGGATCCAGCTGGCGATCTCTCGGATCGCGCCGTCACCGCCGGGCAGGCTGGTGACCGCGCGTGCGGCGCCGCGTACGACGTCGTGAGCGCTCGCGACCGCCACGGGCCAGCCCACGAGGGCGAAGCACGGGAGGTCGTTGACGTCGTTGCCGACGTAGAGCACGCGCTCCGGCGCGATGCCCTGCTCCTCGCACCACTGCTTGAGGGCGAGGTCCTTGCGGTCGATGCCGTGCAGCACGGGGAGCTTCAGCTTCCGCGCGCGGGCGGCGACCACAGGGTTCTGTTCCGTGGACAGGATCAGCATCTTCAGGCCGCTCCTGCGCAGCGCGGCGATGCCGAGTCCGTCCCCGCGGTGCACGGAGACGAGTTCCCGTCCTTCGGAGTCGATCAGCACCCGGTCGTCGGTCTGGGTGCCGTCGAAGTCGAGTACGACCGCGTCGATGTCGTCGGCCGTGGGGAGCGAACCGGGCCGGTCCGCGTCGAAGAGGGGGGCGAGGGCACGGGCCCGGGCGAGGTCGTGCGGGTCGTCGATCTCCAGGACCCGCGCGGGGTCGGTGCGCACGAGTTCGGTGCGGCCGAAGAAGCGGTGCAGGTGCTTGCGGAAGCCGGCCGCGTCCATGGCGTACGCGGCGCCGGTCTCCAGGAAGTCCTGGGGGCGGTCCTGGCGGCGGGGGCGGTACGACTTGTCGTGGTTCACCCCGACGCCGCCCTCGCCCTCGCCCTCGCCCGCACCGTCACCGTCGCTCTCCCGCCAGACGAAGCCGTGGAAGGGGGCCACCGTCACCGCGGTGTCCGCGCCGTCCTCGGCGACCGCGCCGGCCACGCCGTCGATGTCCTCGCGGACGATGAAGGGGCTGGTGCACTGCACGAGCAGGACGACATCGACGGCCGCGCCGTGCAGGGCCTCGTGGGCGTCCATGGCGTGCAGCACGGCGGCCTCGGAGGTGGCGGTGTCCCCGGCGATGGCGGCCGGGCGCAGCACCACCTCGGCGCCGGCCTCGCGGGCGGCGGCGGCGATGGCCTGGTCGTCGGTGGAGACCACGACATCGGTCACCAGGCGGGTGGCGCGGCACTCGCGCACCGCGCGGGCCACCAGCGGGACGCCGCCGACCGGGGCGAGGTTCTTGGCGGGCACGCCCTTGGAGCCGCCGCGGGCGGGGATCACCGCGAGCACCCGGCGCACCGTCGCGCCCTGGCTCGCTTCCGGGTGGGACATCCGATCTCCTTGAGAGGTCACAGCTCCCCCATCCGCCGGATCACCGGGGCGACCCGCTGGACGCCGTGCCGGTAGGCGCCGCGCGCGGCCCGGCGCACGATCTGGCGCACGGGTCCGGGCGCCCTGTCGGCGGTGGGCGCCCCGGGCAGCGGGGCGCCGTCGGGGCCGAGGTGGTGGCGGGCGAGGATGCCGGGCAGATAGCCGGGCGCGGTCTCGGGGGTGTAGTAGGGGGTCAGGGGCGGCAGGGCGCCGGCGCGGTCGAGCAGCGTGGCGATGCGCTCGCGGGCCGCGTCGAAGGCGGTCTCGTACGAGCCGTCGGCCGCCACCCCCTGCCGGGCCACCCACTTCTCGTCGGGGGCGGGCCGGTGTCCGGCGTCGAGCTGGTCCCAGGAGGCGAGGCAGCCGGAGCCGGTGAAGTGGTGGTTGCCGAGCGCCTCGCGCACCCCGAGGTCGGTCAGCACGACCGTGGGGACCCGGCGGTGCAGGGCCTCAAGGGCGGCCGTGGAGCTGACCGTGACCAGCAGGTCGGTGCGGTCGAGGACCTCGCCCATGTGGCCGTACACCAGACGGAAGTTGCCGGGCACGTCCTTGCCCTGGACCAGCTTCTGGTAGGGCAACTCCTCGATGTGAGTGGTGTGTTCGCCGGGCTTGGAGCGCAGCTTGAGGAGCACCTCCCGCTCGGGGTGCGTGCGGGCGTGCCGGATGAGGCGGTCGAGGAGGTAGGTGCGGTCGCGGCGGTTGTCCGGGACGGACGGCTGGGCCGCGAACACCACGGTGTAGGGCTCGTGTTCACCGGAGTAGGGCGCCCCGCCGAGGAAGGGCAGCGCGACCTCGGTGACCGAGGAGGCGTCCGCGCCCACCCCCTCGTACACGGCGCGGAACCGGTCCGCGTCGTGGCGGGAGTTGGCGAGGACCAGGTCGGCGCCGTGCCGCAGCAGCAGGCCGTCGGCGAGCTTCTCGTAGACGACACCGACGTAGCCGGTGACGACGACGGGCCGGGGGCCGGTGCCCCACGCGTCGCGCAGGCCGTGCAGCATGGCCTGCACTCCGCCGCCGACGAGCGCCAACACCAGGATGTCGTACGGCTCTTGGCTCATCGCGTGCAGGAACTCGACGCCGGTGACCTCGCTGAGGGAGTCGGCGCGGACGCCGACCTCCTGGAGCTGGCGGGCGGTCGGGGTGGCTCGTCCGCGCAGGAGGTAGCCGTCGAGCCGGACCTCGGCAGCCGTCGGAGTGAGTCGCTGCGCGGTGAGCGCGCCCCACTTCCACCGGGTGTCGGAGTCCGCGAGGACGGCGACCCGCAGGGACTTCGTTGCACTTGCTGGCACGTCCAAGACGCTAGGAAGCGATTCCGCCGTTCCGCCCAACCCGAATGCAACAAACGGTTAACAGCACATCGCCGAATGACGAATCGGCTCGTGGCGGGCACCAAAAAAGGCCCGGTTCACAGCTTCGCCACGTGCCATTCACCCAGTATCAAGCAAGGCGTCAAGACGAATGACGGGCATCCCCCCTAACGTCCCTGACGTGGTCAAGCTCTCCGTCATCGTGCCGTTCTACAACGTGCAGCAATACGCACCCGACACGCTCAGGAGCCTGAAGGCGAACGCGCGTGACGACTTCGAATTCATTCTCGTCGACGACTGTTCCCGCGACGGGACACCCGAGATTCTCGCGCGCGCGGAGCGCGAGCTGCCCGGAGCGGTCCTCGTCCGGCACGAGCAGAACGGAGGTCTGGCGACCGCGCGCAACACCGGTATCGACCGGGCGCGCGGCGAGTACCTGACGTTCCTGGACGGCGACGACTGGCTCGCCCCGGGTTACTTCTCCCAACTGGTCGGCGCCATAGAGGAGTTGGGTGTCGACTTCATCCGCACCGACCATGTGCAGTGCACCGCGCGGGCCCGTCAGGTGCAGCGGGTGCCGGTCGGCCGGCGCGGCCAGGTGCTCAGCCCCCGGGAGGCGATCCTGCCCGCGGACCGCTCCACCTCGGTGGACTACGCGTTCGCCTGGGCGGGCGCCTACCACCGCAGGCTGGTCGACCAGGGCCTGCTGCACTTCACCGACGGGCTGCGCACGGCCGAGGACCGGCCGTGGATCTGGAAGCTGCACCGGGAGGCGGAATCCTTCGCCGCGGTGAGCCTGCTCGGCGTGTTCTACCGGCGCGGGGTCGCCTCCTCGCTCACCCAGATCGGCGATGTGCGTCAGCTCGATTTCATTCGGGCATTCGATCAGGTGATCGCGGAAACCGCGAAGGACCGGGACGCGGACGCGCTGCTGCCGAAGGCGGTCCGTACATATTGCGCCATCATTTCCCATCATCTGGGATCCATCGAAAGGTTCGAGCCAGCGGTGGCGAAGAAACTGAAATCCCTGAGTGCCGCCGCGCTGCGCCGCATGCCGCAGGACGTGCTGGACGACGCGCTGGACTCCATGGACCTCCAGCGCGCCACCAAGCTGCGCCGGCTGCGCCGCCGCCCCGCCGCCGCGGGGGCCGCCGCGTGACCACCCAGATCTTCCAGGCGTCGACGCTGTACGGCATCGCCACCCTGGCCGCCGCCCTGGACTCCGGCTGCTTCGACTCCGCCGACCGGCGGATCCTGCTGGTCTGCAACAACGCGGCGACGCCCGAGACGACGCCGGGTCCGGACGAGATGCCCGGGTTCGAGCGGCTGCGCGACCGGTTCGACGAGGTGATCTCGTACAACGAGACGATCTTCCCCTTCCACCCGGGCGGCTGGGCCCCCCGGGTGGGCGACATGCCGCTGTGGGAACGCTTCCTGCGGCACGAGTGGCGACTGGGCACCGAGGACGTCGAGTTGGTCGTGGAGTCGATCCAGGTCAACCCGGCGCTCGCGCTCGGGCAGATCTTCAACGGCGCGCCGGTCACGGTCTACGCCGACGGCCTGATGTCGTACGGCCCGACGCGCAACAAGATCGACCCGCTGGTCGGCACCCGCGTCGACCGGGTGCTCCACCTGGACCTGGTGCCCGGCCTCGCGCCGCTGCTGCTGACCGAGTTCGGGGTGCCCGGCGAGCTGGTGCCGACCTCCGCCTTCACCAAGGTGCTCGCGGAACTCGCCCCGGTCGCCGAGGAGTTGCCGGACATCGAGGAGCCCGCGCTGCTGCTCGGGCAGTACCTGTCGGCGCTGGACATCCTCACCGCCGAGCAGGAGGAGCACCTGCATGTGCGGATGCTGAAGGGCGCGGCCGAACTGGGCCACACCAAGGCCGTGTTCAAGCCGCACCCCACCGCCCCGGCCCGCTACACCCGCTCGCTGGAGCAGGAGGCGGAGCGGCTCGGCGTGGAGCTGACCGTCGTGGACACGCCGGTGCTCGCCGAGGTGCTCTACCAGCGGATGCGTCCGGCGCTGGTCGTGGGCTGCTTCTCCACGGCCCTGCTGACGGCCTCCGCGCTCTACGGCCTGCCGGTCGCCCGGGTCGGCACGGAGCTGCTGCTGGAACGGCTCGCGCCGTACGAGAACAGCAACCGGATCCCGGTCACCGTGGTGGACGCGCTGCTGCCCGATCTGGCGGACGGGACCGCGGTCACCGAGCGGCGGCCGGGCATGGACGTGGAGCGGCTGGGCGCGCTGGTGCGGGCGGTGGGCTTCGCGATGCAGCCGAAGATCCTGCCCGGGCTGCGCACGGAGGCCGAGGCCTGGCTCACGGCGAACTTCGGCCCGCGGACGTCCCGTTACTTCAAGCGCCGACGCCTGACGTCGCTGGCGCTGCCCGGCGGGATCCCCGCGCAGCTGGCGTTCATCCCGCGCAACGCGACCGTGCGCAGGGTGGCGAAGAAGGCGCGCAGCCTGCGCAGGACGGTACGGGGCTGAGCGCCATGACCACGACGCCTTCCGCCGCCCTCGACGATGTCCCGATACCCACCCCGGAGGGGACCGCCGCGCCCGCGCCCGCCGACCGCCGCAGCCGTCTTCTCGCCCTCGACGGGCTGCGGCTGGTGGCCGCGCTGATGGTCTGCCTCTACCACTACACCGGGCGCGGCGGCACGATCTCCGAGTCCTGGCACCAGAGCCCGTCCATCGTCTTCCCGACCCTGTCCCGGGCGGCCGTCTACGGCTGTTTCGGCGTGCAGCTGTTCTTCGTGATCAGCGGCTTCGTGATCTGCATGAGCAGCTGGGGCCGCACCCTCGGGGACTTCTTCCGCTCCCGGGTGTCCCGGCTCTACCCCGCCTACTGGGTGGCGCTGGTCCTGGTCACCGCGGCGTCCCTCGTGCTGCCCGCCGTCATCGCGCCGGTCCGGCTGGACGAGTTCCTGGTCAATCTGACGATGCTCCAGCAGCCGATGGGCGCGACCCGGGTGCTCGGGGTGTGCTGGACGCTGTGGGCCGAGGTCCGCTTCTACGCGCTGTTCGCGCTGTTCGTCGTGGTGCGGGGGGTGACCTACCGCCGGGTGGTGCTCTTCTGCTCCGTGTGGGTCCTGGCGCTGGTGCTCTGCCGCACGACCGGCAACGCGCTGACCGACCAGGTCCTCATGCCCGAGTACGCGCCGTTCTTCATCGGCGGTCTCGCGCTCTATCTGATCCACCGCTTCGGCAGCGACCTGCTGCTGTGGGGCATCGTCGCGGTGGCCCTGCTGCTCGGCCAGAGCGAGGCCACGCGGGGCCTGTGGCACCGCACCGGCCACTCCGATCTGCACCGCGACCCCTACGTGGTCGTCCTGATCGTCACCCTCTCCTTCGCCGTCGTCGCCGCGGTCGCCCTGGGCTGGACCCGCTGGGCCTCCTGGCGCTGGCTGACCACGGCCGGGGCGCTCACCTACCCCTTCTACCTGGTCCACGAACACCTGGGCTGGTTCGTGATCCGCGTCCTGCACCGCTTCCTCGGCCTGCCCTCGGCGGCGACCCTCGGGGCGACCGTCCTGACCATGCTGACCCTGGCCTGGCTCATCCACCGCTTCGTGGAGAAACCGTTCGGCCCGCGGCTCAGGCGGGCGCTGAAGACGCGGAACCTCTCCGGCGCCTAGGGCGCGACCCCGTACCGCGCCCCGATCCCCGCGATCACGACCGCCAGTCCTTCCTCGAACTGGCGGTCGTAGTCGTGGAAGAGGTGTTCACCGGCGGCTGCCGCGAGGGGGTGGTCGGACAGGAGACGGGCGCGGTCGGCGATGTCGGTGCGGACCTTCTCCTCACCCGGGAGCAGGCGCATGCCCTGCTCCTCGGTGACGAAGCCGATGGTGTAGGCGTGGACCGTGCGGCCCGCGTCGACGGCCTGGGCGAGGGTCAGCCCGGCGTCCGTCAGCAGGCGGAGGTTCTCCTCCAGGGCGGGGGCGTGATCGGTGCCGGTGAAGAGTGAGCCGCTGAAGACCCTGGCGCCGTCGCGGTAGCCGAGCAGCGCGGCGCGCAGGCCGCGATTGATCTTCAGCAGGCGTTCGGGCCAGGTGTCGGCGGGGTCGAGCGGGGTGCCGGCCACCATCCGCCGGAACATCTGCGTCGCCATCTCGTCCAGCAGCGCCTGCTTGTCCTTGAAGTGCCAGTACAGGGCGGGCGCCTTGACGTCCAGCTCCTTCGCGATGGCACGCAGGGTCAGCCCGTCGAGGCCGACCTCGTTCAGCAGCCGCAGCGCCGTGTCGGCGACCCGGGCACGGTCCAGTGGCGATCGTCGTTCCGTACTCACACTTGACAGCTTAACAACGTTAAGGGCACCCTCGTGTCCGATGGCACTTAACAGCGTTAAGGAGAGAGGGAGCATGGATACGACGGACGTCCTGATCGTGGGCGCGGGTCCCACCGGACTCGCCCTCGGCATCGACCTCGCACGGCGCGGGGTCGCCGCCCAGCTCGTGGAGCGCGCCGACGCCCTGTTCCCGGGCTCGCGCGGCAAGGGGATCCAGCCCCGCACCCAGGAGGTCTTCGACGACCTGGGTGTCATCGACGCGGTCCTCGCGTCGAGCGGCCCCTACCCGGACCGGATGATGTGGCGGGACGGCGAACGGGTCGGCGAGGAGTCGATGTTCGAGCGGTTCGAGCCGGACGCGGGCACGCCGTACTCCGCGCCCCGGATGATCCCGCAGTGGCGCACCCAGGAGATCCTGTACGCCCGGCTCACCGAGCTGGGCGGCAAGGTCGCCTTCGGCCGCGAGGTCACGGGCCTGACCCAGGACGCGGACGGCGTGGACGTGGCCTTCGCCGACGGTACGACGGTCCGCGCGCGCTACGTGGTGGGCGCCGACGGCGGACGCTCGGCGATCCGGCGGGCCCTCGGCGTCGGCATGACCGGCGAGACCGTCGACCCGTCGCCGTTCGTGGTCGCGGACCTGCGGCTGCGCGGCCTCGACCGGGTGTACTGGCACGCCTTCCCGGCGCCGGACGGCAGCGCCCTCGGCCTGTGCCCGCTGGCCGGCACCGAGGAGTTCCAGCTGGCCGCGCGGCTGCCGGAGGGCGCGGCGCCGGACGTGAGCCCGGACGGCGTGCGCGAGCTGGTCGCCCGGTACACCCATCTCGCCGCCGAGGACGTGACCGAGGTGCGCTGGGCCTCGGAGTTCCGGCCCCGGGCGGCGCTCGCGGACCGGTTCCGGGTGGGCCGGGTGTTCCTCGCGGGCGACGCCGCGCATGTGCACTCACCGGCCGGCGGACAGGGCCTGAACACCAGCGTCCAGGACGCCTACAACCTCGGCTGGAAGCTGGAAGCGGTCCTGAGGGGCGCCCCCGAGTCCCTGCTGGAGACGTACGAGGAGGAGCGGCGGGCGAACGCCGCTGCCATGCTGGAGCTGTCCACCGGCGTGCACCGCGGCGAGGTCCAGCGGGGCCGGGCCACCGTCCAACTCGGCGTCGGCTACCGGGAGTCGTCGCTCAGCACCGAGACCCGGACCGACCCGGGACCGGTGCGCGCGGGCGACCGCGCGCCCGACGCCGAGGTGCCCGGTGACGCCGAGGTGTCCGGCGGACGCCTCTTCGACCTCTTCCGGGGCCCGCACTGGACCCTGCTGGGCGCGACCGCTCCCCCGCGCGCGGGCGTACGGACCCTGCCGTCCGCCCCCGAGTCCTACGGCCCCGGCGTCTTCCTGATCCGCCCCGACGGCTACGTCGGCTGGGCGGGCGCGACGGCGACGGCGGACCTGGCGGCCTACCTCGACGGCGTCGGCGTCCGCTGAACCCCGCCGCCCCCGCCGCGCCCCGGAGGCCGGACTACGAGGCCAGCGACAGCTTCACCGCGAACCCGAGGAAGAGCGCACCGGCCGCCGAAGTGGCCGTCGCGGACAGGCGCTTGCGGCGCCGGAAGGCCGTGGCGAGGCGGGTGCCGCCGAATATCAGGGCGCTCAGGTAGAGCGCGCTGGCTATCTGGGCGAAGGCACCGAGGACCATGAAGGACAGGGCCGGGTAGGCATAGCTCGAGTCCACGAACTGCACGAAGAAGGCGACGAAAAACAGGATCGCCTTCGGGTTGAAGAGGCTGACGACGAGGGCACGCCGGTAGGGGCGCTCCTCGGCCGCGCCGGCCACCTCCGCGGCCGTCTCCGCGGCCGCCTGCTCCCGCCGGGTCCGCCACAGCTGCCGGGCGGAACGCATCATGCCGATCGCCAGCCAGGTCAGATAGCCGGCACCGGCGTACCGCACGATCCCGAACAGCAGCGCGTTGGCCTGGAGCAGCGAGGCGACCCCGGCAGCCGACAGGGTCATGAGCACGGTGTCCCCGCAGAACACCCCGGCGGCCGCGGTGTACCCGGCGCGCACCCCTCGACGGGCGGCGACGGACAGGACGTAGAGCGAGTTGGGCCCGGGGAGCAGCACGATCAGGGCCACACCCGCGAGATACGTGGGGAGATGGATGACACCGAACATGGAAAGGAGTGTCGCACGGGGGTACGACAACGGGTCCGGGCCGGGGCGGAAAGCCCGGATGGACAGCCGCCCGACGGGCACCCGGCCGACCCGGCGGAGGACCCGGCCGACCCGATGGGGGACCCGGCCGACCCGGCGGGGGACCCGGCCGACCCGGCGGGGGACCCGGCCGACCCGATGGGGGACCCGGCCGACCCGGGGGACGCCCGCTCAGAAGGCGTCGGCCGGCACATACCTCCCCCACACCTCCCGCAACGCCCCGCACACCTCGCCCACCGTGGCCCGCGCCCGCAGCGCCTCCTTCATGGGGTACAGGACGTTGTCCTCGCCCCCGGCGGCCTTCCTCAGCGCGGTCAGGGCCGCGTCGACCGCGCCCTGGTCGCGTCCGGCGCGCAGCGCGGCGAGGCGCTCGCACTGGCGGGCCTCGATGGCCGGGTCCACGCGCAGCGGCTGGTACGGCTCCTCCTCGTCCAGCCGGAAGCGGTTGACGCCGACGACCACCCGCTCCCCGGAGTCGGTCTCCTGGGCGATGCGGTAGGCGTTGCGCTCGATCTCGGCCTTCTGGAAGCCCTGTTCGATCGCCGCCTCCGCGCCGCCCAGCCCCTCGACCCGGTCCATCAGCTCGACGGCCGCCGCCTCGACGTCGTCGGTCATCCGCTCCACCGCGTAGGACCCGGCGAAGGGGTCCACGGTCGCGGTCACGTCCGTCTCGTACGCCAGCACCTGCTGGGTGCGCAGGGCGAGCCGCGCGGAGGTGGCGGTGGGCAGCGCGATCGCCTCGTCGAAGGAGTTGGTGTGCAGGGACTGGGTGCCGCCGAGGACCGCGCCGAGGGCCTGGACGGCGACCCGGACCAGGTTCACCTGCGGCTGCTGCGCGGTGAGCTGGACCCCGGCGGTCTGGGTGTGGAAGCGCAGCATCAGCGACTTGGGGTTCTTCGCGCCGAACTCCTCCCGCATCACCCGCGCCCAGATCCGGCGCGCGGCACGGAACTTGGCGACCTCCTCCAGGAACGTCGTACGGGCCACGAAGAAGAAGGACAGGCGCGGCGCGAAGTCGTCCACGTCCATCCCGGCCGCGACCGCCGTGCGCACGTACTCGATGCCGTCGGCGAGGGTGAAGGCGATCTCCTGCACGGGCGAGGCGCCCGCCTCGGCCATGTGGTAGCCGGAGATCGAGATCGTGTTCCACCGGGGGATCTCGGCGGTGCAGTACCGGAAGATGTCCGCCGTCAGCCGCAGCGAGGGCTTCGGCGGGAAGATGTACGTGCCGCGGGCGATGTACTCCTTGAGCACGTCGTTCTGGATCGTGCCGGTCAGCCGGCCGGCCGGGACGCCCTGTTCCTCCGCCACCAGTTGGTACAGGAGCAGGAGGAGGGCGGCCGGTGCGTTGATCGTCATGGACGTGGAGACCTGGTCCAGCGGGATGCCGTCGAACAGCACCCGCATGTCCTCGATCGAGTCGATGGCCACGCCGACCTTGCCGACCTCGCCGTGCGCGAGGGGCGCGTCGGAGTCGTGGCCCATCTGGGTGGGCAGGTCGAAGGCGACGGACAGACCGGTCGTGCCGTGGGCGATCAGCTCCCGGTAGCGGGCGTTGGACTCCGCCGCCGTGCCGAAACCGGCGTACTGGCGCATCGTCCAGGGGCGGCCGGTGTACATGCTCGGGTAGACCCCGCGGGTGAAGGGGTACGACCCCGGTTCCCCGAGCCGGGCGGCCGGGTCCCAGCCGGTCAGCGCGTTTGGCCCGTAGACCGGCTCGATCGGCAGGCCCGACTCCGACTCACGCGCCATGGGTGCCTCCGCAGGACGTTCCGTACCTCCTCACCATGCCTCGTCGTTCGACGGGGGTCACGTGGGGAAGCATCCAGGGATGAGGACCAGGGGCAGGACCCGCGCCGCGCTCGGCGTTCTCGCCGCCCTCGTCGCGCTCTGCGGCTGCACCGTGCAGCCGCTGGGCGCGGACGGCCGCCCGCTGGGCGGGGGCCCGGTGACCGTGGGGAACACGGGGGTGCCGTTGCGGCCGGGCGACACCGGATCGGGCGTACGGGAACTCCAGGCGCGGCTGCGGCAGCTGGACTGGCTGTTCGACGGGCCCACGGGTTCGTACGACGATCTCACCGAGCGGGCCGTACGGGGCTTCCAGGGCAAGCGCGGGCTGCCGGTCACCGGTGTCACGGACGCCGTGACCTGGCGGCGGCTGGTGGCGATGACCCGGCCGCCGGGCAGGTGGGAGCTGTATCTGATGGGCGGCCAGCCCGCCGCCGCGCCCGATCCGCGCTGTCTGACCGGGCGGGCGCTGTGCATCAGCGAGACCAGCCGGACGCTGCGCTGGATGGTCGACGGGCGGACTCTCTCCGAGATGGCCGTGCGCTTCGGCACCCTGCGCAGCCCGACCCGCGAGGGCGCCTTCCACGTGTACTGGAAGTCCCGCCACCATGTGTCGACCCTGTACGACTCGCCGATGCCGTACGCGATGTTCTTCAGCGGCGGTGAGGCGGTGCACTACTCGTACGACTTCGCCGCGCGCGGCTACGCCGGGGGTTCGCACGGGTGCGTGAACGTACGGGACGAGGGGGCGATCGCCCAGGTGTTCGCCGAGGTGCGGGTGGGCGACAAGGTCGTCGTGTACCGGCGAGGCCGATGACTCCGGCGGCGGCCGGAGGGGCCGGGGGCCGGGCGGCTGAGTTATGGGGCGCGGGCGGGACCGGGGGAACATGTCCCGCCCGCGCCAGGTGCACGAGCCGTGGGTACGGGGGGAACCCCGGCTCAGTGCTACGGCCGATGACCAGTCGGCTCACTCAGTACTGCGTCGAGGGATTCAAAAGTGTCACACCCTGCGCGGAAAAACTTTTGCGACGTCTGAAAGTGCCAGGTCAGAGGGGTGTGGGCGATCAGAATTGATCAGCGGGCGGGGGCGGGCACCGACCTGCCGTGGCCGCGCGGGGGGTGCGACGGGGTGTGCGACGGGGTGTGCCTGGGGGCGTGCGTCGGTGCGGGTGCCGGTGCGGCGGGGCCGCGACGCCGGATGCGCACCTTGCCGAAGGTGTCGCCGCTGCCGGTGCCGTGGCCCTTTCCGGGGCCCTTTCCCTTGCCGTGGCCCTTGCCGGGGTGGCTTTCGTCGTCGCCCTTGCCGTCGCCGCCGGCCTGGCCGTTGCCGCCCTGGCCGGAGCCCCTGCCCCTGCCCTGGCCCTGGTCCGAGCCCTGGCTGCCGTAGTCACGGCCCTCGCGGCCCTTGCCCTGGGCGGGGTTGCCGACGAAGTGGTCGCCCGCGGCCAGCACCAGCTTGCAGTACTGGGCGAGCCGGGCGGAGCCGCCCGCGAGGTTCTCCAGGGCGCGTCGGCGGTCGGCGTTCAGTCCGGTGCCGGAGCGCAGGTCGCGGCAGGCGGTGAGCGCTCCGTTCCAGCGGCCGCCGCCCGGGGAGGCGGAGGTGCCGGGGCGAGCGCTCGTACCCGTATGGCCGTCCGTCGCACCGGTGTGCTCGGAGTCGTCGCCCGGTCCCGGATCCGCGCCGCCCCCGGGGACCTGGAGGCCGCCGGACGCCTGCGGGGTGGCCGAGGCGTGCGGGCGGGCGGAGTTGTCCGCGGTGGCGGTGACGGCGGGGCCCGGCTTCTCCACGTCGAACGGCGTGGGCAGCACTCCGCCGGCGGCCATGGCGACCCCGCCGAGGGTCCCGGCGGCCACCACCGCGGCCAGCGCGAGCCGCACCGGACGGCCCCAGCGGGGGCGGCGGGCGACGGAGAT
>NZ_JBMJCT010000032.1:0-56804 GCF_049222185.1 Streptomyces sp. LaBMicrA B280
CCCCCCCCCCCCCCCCCCCCCCCCCCCCCCCCCCCCCCCCCCCCCCCCCCCCCCCCCCCCCCCCCCCCCCCCCCCCCCCCCCCCCCCCCCCCCCCCCCCCCCCCCCCCCCCCCCCCCCCCCGCGACCGCTCACCGTCAGGCCGCCGAGGTCCCCGCCCGGTCGAGGTGCCGGGCGAGGAACCGGACCGCGCTGTCGGCCTCGAACCTGGGCCAGTCGAAGTGCCCGCCCGCGTTGGCGTGCAGTGTCTTCTCCTTCGAGGCGAAGGCGTCGAACAGCGCGAGGCTGGCCTCGCGCGGGATCCGCTCGTTGTCCCACTGCATGTCGAACTCGACCGGGACGGTGATCCGCTTCGCCGTCTCGGCCAGGGCGTCGGGCCAGTGCATGCCGAAGACCGCGGCGGTGATCCTGGGCTCGGCCGCCACCAGCGGCACCCCGATCGCGGTGCCCAGACCGAGGCCGGTGTAGCCGACGGGGCCGTCGGCGCCGATCTCCGGAAGCCGCTGGAGGGCGTCCAGGACCGCCTGCCACTCGGGCACGGCGAGTTCGGCCAGGCGGGCGTTGTACGGGACGACGACCGGGCCCTCCGGCTCGCCCGCCGCCTGTGCCGCGCGCAGCGCGGCGATGTCCCGTTCGTCGTGTGCGGTGCGCGGCCGGTCGCCGTGACCGGGCGCGTCGATGACGGCGGCATGGAAGCCGCAGCCGTTCACGAGGAGGCGGGCGCGGCCCGTCATGGCCGGCTCCTTCTTGTGCCTGCCGCCGCCGTGGCCCATCAGGACCAGGGGCGCGCGCTCGCCGCCGGAGGCCGGCGACCAGAGAACCCCGGGGATGTCACCCACGGTGAAGTCGCGCTCGACCATGCCGTCCGACGACGACTCGGCGGTGAAGTGTAGAGAATGCATCGGTGTTGCCTTTCGGGAGTGCCTGGGTGTGGAGGCGCTCCCGGCGACACCTAGGTCGATCGCCGGCCGTGACGGAAAAGGGGGAGCACCCACGTCGATACTGCGTTCATGGGTCTCACCTCCTCGGGCGGTGTCACGGTCGACCGCACGCTACAAGCCCGCTCGCCGCCCCGTCCAATTCTTTTCCCGGGACCGTGTGAGGGGCCATGCCATGTCGTCGACGGCGAGGAACGGCTCGTCGGCCACGGTCGTGGGCGTCGCCCCGGTGAGCGCCATGACGTCCCGGCACAGATGGGACTGGTCGGCGTAGCCCGTGTCGGCCGCGACCCGGGCCGCGCCTTCGCCCGCGACCAGGCGGTGCGCCGCGTGGTCGAAGCGCACCAGCTTCTCGGCGCGCTTGGGCGGCAGCCCGAGCTGCGAGACGAAGCGGGACCACAGCCGTTTGCGGCTCCAGCCGACCTCCTCCGCGAGTCCCTCGACCCTGGCCAGGCCATGGCTGACGACGATCCGGCGCCAGGCCCAGGCCACCTCCGGGTCCACCGGCGGCCCCGCCTCGTACCGGCGGGCGAGCAGCGCGCCCGCCAACGCGAAGCGGTCCTGCCATGACGTGGCATCGCCGAGCCGTTCGCGGATCCGTGCCGCCTCCCGGCCCCACAGGTCGTCCAACGGTACGACGGCGCCGTCGAGTTCGGCGGGCGGGGCGCCGAGGATCGCGCGTGCGACCACCGGGGACAGCCGTACCTGTACGCACTCGACGTTCCGCCCCCGCGCCCGGACCGCGCCGCCCGCTCCGAGCCCGGGTCCGGCGACGAAGCTCCCCGGCTGCCGCCGCCCCGCGGCACCGTCGAGGACGGGTGAACCGGCGCCGAACTCCAGGAGCAGCGTCACGGCCGGGAAGGGGACGATCCGGAGCGCCTCCAGGTCGCGGACGCGGAATCCGGCCATGGTGACACCGGCCACCGGGCTAGGCCGCCGCGGGCACTCGACGTCCCATGTGGCCGCACCGCGCGCGAAAGTCCGCATCCTCCCATGCTATGCGGGCCGCCTGACGGGAACATTTGTCCAATCCATCGGTGCGTACGGCGGAGACAGTGGGCTCATGACTGTTTCTGACGGCGACCCGCACGTGCCCGGCGGCTCCGAGGCCACCGAGAGTTCACACCTGACCCTGGCCGACGGCGACATCCATGTGTGCCAGGACGGCCCGCGCGACGCGCCCGCGCTGCTGCTCCTCCACGGGACCGCGTCCTCGGGCCGCTCGTGGGGCCCGATGGTTCCGCTGCTGACCGGATGCCATCGCGTCATCCGGATCGACCTTCTGGGACACGGCCGTTCGGCCAAACCCGCCGACCGCGACTACTCGGTCCCGGAGCAGGCGCGCCGGGTCGGCGCGGCACTGGACCGGCTCGGTGTCGAGCATGCCGTGGTCGCCGGTCATTCCAGCGGCGGCGTGGTCGCCACCGCCCTCGCCGAGGAGCGCCCCGACCTGGTGACGGCCCTCGCCCTCGTCAACACCGGGCCCGGCCTGGACGCCCTCGTCCCGACGGAGACCCCCACCGTCGACCCCTCGCGATGGCCGCCGACGGACGAACAGCTCCGGCGGTTCGCGAGCACGGGGTTCAGCCGACCCGGCTACCGGATCCCGGCGCAACTCCTGGACGACGTACGCGAGATGACGTACCACACGTTCACCACGACAATGATGGCCACCCGCTCCTACCTGGAGCGACGGGCGCTGCCGGAGCGGCTGGCGGTCCTGGGCAAGCCGCTTCTGGTGGTCTTCGGCGCGGACGACCGCAGATGGCGGTCCTCGTCCGCCGCCGACTACCGCGTCGTGCCGGGCGCGCGGGTCGAGTCGCTGCCCGGTCTCGGGCACTCGCCCCTGCTGGAGGATCCGCCGCGCACCGCCGCTGCCCTGCTGGCCTTCACCGCGCCGGGCGCCGTACGCGGGCGCTGAGGGAAAGGGAGCGATGCCATGCGGATTCTTGTCTCCGGCGCCAGCGTCGCCGGTCCGGTCCTGGCCCACTGGCTCACCCGGTACGGCTTCTCCGTCACCGTCGTCGAACGCGCTCCGGCGCCGCGCAGGACCGGCGGCCACGCGGTCGACCTGTTCCGGCCCGCGATGGACATCTCGGAGAAGATGGGCGTGCTGCCGTACATCGAGCAACGGGCCACCGGGACACGTCGATTGACGGTCCATCAGGAGGGGTCGCGGCGTCCGGTCCGGGCGGATCTCTCCAAGATCTTCGGCGCCGCCTCCGAGCGGCACGTCGAGATCATGCGCGACGAGCTCAGCGAGATCTACTACGGGGCGACACGCGACGACGTCGAGTACGTCTTCGGTGACTCGATCACCGCGATCTCGCCCGACGGTGAGGTGCGCTTCGAGAACGCCCCGCCGCGCCGCTTCGACCTCGTCGTCGGCGCGGACGGGCTGCACTCCAACGTGCGCCGCCTCGTCTTCGGGGCGGAGTCCGGCTTCAGCACCTTCATCGGCGCCTACCTCGGCGTGCTGACCCTGCCGAACGTGTCCGACCTCGACGGCGAGCTCCTCATGCACGTCGGTGTCGGCCGCACCGTCGGCATGTACGGCGCGCGACATCTCGGCGAGGCGCGGGCGCTGTTCCTCTTCCGCAGCGAGCGCGAACTCGACTGCCACCACCGTGACGTGCCCCGGCAGAAGGAGCTGCTGCGCGGCGCGTTCGCCGGTATGCACGCCGAAGTGGACGGCTGGCTGGACGAGTTGGACCGCACTCCGGCGTTCTACTTCGACTCGATCACCCAGCTCCGCATGGACACCTGGTCGCGGGGACGGGTGACGCTCGTCGGCGACGCGGGCTACTGCCCCGGCCCGGCCGTCGGCGGCAGCACCAGCCTGGCCGTCCTCGGCGCGTACGTCCTCGCGGGCGAACTGGCCCGGGCAGGCGGCGATCACGAGCGGGCCTTCCCCGCCTATGAGCGCGCGATGGCGGAACAGGTACGGGGCAGCCGCGCGGCCGCCCTGGGCGCGGCCAAGACCCTGATCCCCACGTCCCGCCTCGGCGTGCGGGGTCTGGCCCAAGGCGTCCGGCTCATCTCCGCGCTGCCTGCGGGGCCGAGTCGCGCGCTGCTCCGCCTCACGACGAAGAGCGGACGTCTGTATGAGTCGGTGACGGTGGACGACTACGCGCCGATGCCGGGGGCCGCCCCGGCCCGGCCGTCGGCCTGAGCCGTTCCGCCGCTCAGGACAGGGCCGACGGTTTACGGGGCGGCGGGACCGCGCGGAGCAGCTCCCACAGCGGCCGCGAGCCGGATGCCCACGCCCCGAGGGTGTGCCGGTCGACCACATGGAGGCGCTGCTGCCCGGCGAAGGCCACGGCCGGGGCGGTGACCCTGCCGTTCGTCACGATGACCGCGACGTCGGCCCCGTGGACCTGGCGGGCGGTGCCGTTGAGGACCTGGAGGTCCGGAGTGCCCACCGCGGATCCGGCGAGGCCGGCGCGCCGGTGTTTGCACTGGATCACCCAGCGCCGCCCATAGGGGTCCGTGGCCTTCACATCGGCGCCCAGGTCCCCACCGCCGCCGACGCGCACCGCGTCCCGGCAGCCGTCACGGTGCATCAGGTCCCGCACCGCGTCCTCGAATCGGGTGTGGTGCAGGGCGTCCAGCTGAGCCAGCCCGTAGCGCAGACCCTGCGCGCGGACCGCGTCCCACCGCGCCCGCTGCCGCTTCCGGTGGAGCAGGCCACCGCCGACCAGCACCGCGAGCACCGCGGCGGCGGCCAGGATCCACCAGTGCGCCAGCAGCCAGTTGACGACGACCACCACCAGGCCCACGCCCAGGGCCGCGGCGATCAGGAGCCCGATCAGCCGGTCCTCCACGCGCCGCCGTCGCCTGCCCGGTCCGCGCGGGCGGCGCCGCACCGGAGGGCGCCTGCCGCTCGACCGGCTCCCGCGCGTACGGGGGCTCATCGGCCTGCCTCCGTACGCCTCCGCGGCCGCCGGACGACGACCTCCCGCAGCACCGCCACGTTCATGGTCAGCACCTGTCCAGACCTCCCCCACCGACCGGCCACCGCATGGGCATAGCAGGACGCCCACCCCGGCCTCCTTGTCTAGCGGCGCTTCGGTGATGTCGCAGGCGGGTTGCCCGTGAATGGCACAAAGCCATCGGACCTGGCCGAATACCGCGCGCCAGCCCTCCAGGTCACACGGTGAACCGGTCGGGGTCGGCGCATTCCCAGTCCGTCGCCCAGGACTCCGGCGGCTCGTCGAGCAGCTGGCCCGGCGCCAGCCACTCGTACAGCTCGTCGTAGGAGCGTTCGGTGAGCGGGTCGATGCGGCGGTGGAGCATGTGGGGGCGCAGCTGGGCGGGGTCGGTGACGCCCATGGAGGCCATGATCTGGAGGGCGCCGGCCACGGTCGCCTCCTGGAAGCGCCGGACACGCGGGGCCTTGTCCCGGACGTCCAGGGCGCGGGCGCGGTGGGGGTCCTGGGTGGTGACGCCGGTGGGGCAGGTGTTGGTGTGGCACCGCTGTGCCTGGATGCAGCCGACGGCGAACATCATCGCCCGAGCGGCGTTGGCGTAGTCGGCGCCCTGGACCAGGCGTTTGACGAGATCGGCGCCGGTGGCGATCTTGCCGCTCGCGCCGATCCTGACCTGGTCGCGCAGGCCCGCCCCCACCAGGGCGTTGTGCACCGTGAGCAGGCCCTCGGTGAGCGGGGTGCCCATGTGGTCGGCGAACTCCAGTGGTGCCGCGCCGGTCCCGCCCTCCGCGCCGTCCACCACGATGAAGTCGGGCGCCGTGCCCTCCTCCAGCATGGCCTTGCATACGGCCAGGAACTGCCGCCGGGAGCCCACGCACAGCTTGAAACCGGTCGGCTTGCCACCCGACAGCTCACGCATGCGGGCGATGAAGCGCACGAGTTCCCGCGGGGTGGAGAACACCCGGTGGTACGGCGGGGAGACGACCGTACGCCCCTCGGGCACGCCCCGGACCCGGGCGATCTCGGCGTTCACCTTGGCCCCCGGCAGCACACCGCCGATGCCGGGCTTCGCGCCCTGGGACAGCTTCAGGGACACGCACTTGACGTGGTCGTGCGCCGCCTTGTCGGCGAACCGCGCCGCGTCGAAGTCCCCGTCCCGGGTGCGGCAGCCGAAGTACCCGGTGCCGATCTCCCACACCAGGTCGCCCCCTGGCCGCAGGTGGTACTCCGACAGCCCGCCCTCGCCGGTGTCCTGGGCGAAATTCCCGGCCGCGGCCCCGCCGCCCAGCGCCAGGACCGCGTTGGCCGACAGCGAGCCGAAGCTCATCGCCGACACGTTCAGCAGGGCCATGTCGTACGGCCGCTCGCAGTCGGGGCCGCCGATCCGTACCCGCGGCGCGCTCCTCGGCACCGGGCACGGCGCCATCGACGGCACCAGGAACTCGTGACCCGGCCGGTACACGTCGCGTTCGGTGCCGTACGGCTCCTCCGCGTCCGTGCCCTTGGCGCGCTCGTAGACGATGCTGCGCACGTCCCGGTCGAAGGGGCGGCCGTCGAAGTTCCGCTCGATGAAGTACTGCTGGAGCTCCGGGCGTAGGCGCTCCAGCAGGAAGCGGGCGTGGCCGAGGACGGGGTAGTTGCGCAGCACCGAATGCCGGCGCTGCGCCAGGTCCGCCACGCCCAGCAGGCCCAGCAGGGTCAGCGGGGCGGCGGCGAACAGCCACCAGGGGGAGAGCCAGGCGGTCGCCAGGGACGCGAGCACGCCCGCGGCGAGGATCAGGGTGACGGTGACGATGCGTGTCATCACTTGCGCGTTGCCGTACGCGCGCCCTCCACTCCCGCGGTCACGTCAAGAGCGCTTCAAGCACGGCGGTGGCTCAGGACGTTGATCACGCGGCCGCTGGGGTCGCGGACGAAGAAGCGCCGCACCCCCCACTCCTCGTCCCGCAGGGGGTGGACGATCTCCGCGCCGCTCGCCCGCATCGCCGCGTAGGCCGCCTCCACGTCGTCCACCTCGATGCTCATGTCCGGGGTGACCGGGGCGGTTCGGTCGGTGGACACGACGCTGATCTGTGCCGCCGGGGTCGACGGCGAGGCGAGCGTCATCACCCAGCCGAGGTTCATGACCTCCTCGAAGCCCAGCAGGCCGTAGAAGTCACGGCTCTCCTCCGCCGCCGCGGAATGGATGACGGGCATGACACGGCGAACGCTCATCTGTGACTCCAGGGGCAAGAGGACGCGACAGGTACGGGTACGAGGCTACGAGAGCGCCCGCGCGTACCACCGCGTGGCGGGCGACCGCCCCGAACATGGCACTCCTGCGCCGAGCGCTCCACGAGCGCGCCGGCTTTCGACGCGCTCCGCGGACGGCTGCCGGTGCCTGTTCGCCTCATCGCCCCGCGCGGGGTCAGCTGGTGGCGAGGAGGGCGAGGGTGTCGATCACCCGGTTCGAGAAGCCCCACTCGTTGTCGTACCACGCGACGACCTTGATGTGGCGGCCGTCGACGCGGGTGAGGGCCGAGTCGAAGATCGAGGAGGCCGGGTTGCCGGTGATGTCGGAGGAGACCAGCGGGTCGTCGGAGTATTCGAGGACACCGGCGAGGGGGCCGTCTGCCGCGGCACGGTAGGCCGCCAGCACCTCGTCCCGGGTCACGTCGCGGCCGACGGTGGTGTTGAGCTCGACGATCGAGCCCACCGGTACCGGGACGCGGATCGAGTCGCCCGACAGCTTGCCTTCGAAGTTCGGCAGGACCAGGCCGATCGCCTTGGCGGCGCCGGTCGTGGTCGGCACGATGTTGACACCGGCGGCGCGGGCGCGCCGGGCGTCGCGGTGCGGACCGTCCTGGAGGTTCTGCTCCTGGGTGTAGGCGTGCACCGTGGTCATGAACCCGTGCTCGATACCGGCGAGTTCATCGAGGACGGCGGCCAGCGGCGCCAACGCGTTGGTGGTGCAGGAGGCGTTGGAGACGATCGTGTGCACGGCCGGGTCGTAGGCGTCGGTGTTGACACCGAACGCGAGGGTGACGTCGGCGCCGTCGGACGGCGCGCTGACGAGCACCTTCCGCGCGCCCGCGTCGAGATGGGCGCGGGCGGCCTTCGCCGAGGTGAAACGGCCGGTGGCCTCCAGGACGATGTCGACGCCGAGTTCGGCCCACGGCAGCTGCGCCGGCTCGCGCTCGGCCAGCACCTTGATCCGACGGCCGTCGACCACGAGGGTGTCGCCGTCGACGGTCACCGGGCGCCCGAGCCGGCCGGCCGTGCTGTCGTAGGCGAGCAGCCGGGCGAGGGTGGCGGGCTCCGTCAGGTCGTTGACGGCGACGACCTCCAGAGCGCTGTCCCGTTCGAGCAGGGCGCGCAGCACATTGCGTCCGATGCGGCCGAACCCGTTGATGGCGATGCGAGTCATGTGGGGTGTCCCTTCCGTTCCCCACCAGGCTCGCTCGCGGCGCGCGCCGCTGACAGTGGCGCGATCGCCATGGTTCAAAAGGATCCCGCCAAGATCCCGCCTTGGTGCCGCCGGGCGGGTCACTCGCCCCGGGTGAAGGTGCGCCGGTACTCGCTCGGCGTGGTGCCGAGGATGCGCTGGAAGTGCAGGCGCAGGTTCGCGCCGGTGCCGAGGCCGACGTCGGCGGCGATCTGTTCGACACCGCGCTGGGAGCGTTCGAGTAGTTCGCGGGCCAGGTCGATACGGGCGCGCATCACCCACTGCATCGGCGTGTAGCCGGTCTCCTCGACGAAACGCCGGGAGAACGTGCGCGGCGAGACCCCCGCCCGCCGCGCCAGGGTGTCGAGGGTGAGGGGCTCGCCGAGGCGGCGCAGCGCCCACTCCCGGGTGGCGCCGAAGCGTTCGCCGTGCGGCTCGGGGACGCTGCGCGGCACGTACTGGGCCTGGCCGCCGCTGCGGTAGGGGGCGGCGACCAGGCGCCGGGCCGCGTGGTTGGAGGCGGCCACTCCGACGTCGCCGCGCAGGATGTGCAGGCACAGGTCGATGCCGGAGGCGGCGCCGGCCGAGGTGAGGACGCTGCCCTCGTCCACGAACAGCACGTTCTCGTCGACCCGGACGAGCGGATGCCGGGCCGCGAGTGCCTGTGTGTAGTGCCAGTGCGTCGTGGCGCGCCTGCCGTCGAGCAGGCCGGTGGCGGCGAGCGCGAAGGCACCCGTCGAGATGGCGGCGAGCCGCGCGCCCCGCTCGTGCGCGGCGATCAGCGCGTCGACCACGGCTCGCGGCGGGTCCTCGCGGTCCGGGAACCGGTACCCGGGCACGAACACGATGTCGGCCCACGCGAGCGCGTCCAGGCCATGGGCGACGTTGTACGCCAGCCCGTCGCCCCCGGCCACCAGTCCGGGCGCCGCCCCGCACACCCGCACCTCGTACGGCATGCTCGCGCGGGTCGTGAACACCTGCGCGGGAATCCCGACGTCGAGTGGCTTCGCCCCTTCGAGGACGAGGACGGCGACGCGATACAGGCGGGGGGCGGACACAGGAAGAGGGTACGTGGGGGATGGCCTCGGTACGCCCGCGTGGCGCCGCCCGCGATCACCGGGGCAGGCCGGCCTCGGCCGCCCGGTGCAGGACGTCACCGCAGGTGGGGGACCGTATCGCGGGACCGGCGCCACGGCTCCTGGTCCACCAACGGCAGCAGGACGCTCGCCAGGTACGCACACCGACGCCACACCAGGTCGTGGTCCGAGGTCATGGGCGATCCTCTCGCCGGGGAGCGGAGGCGTCCATGGGTTCGGCGTCACGGATTCACGGTGTGGCGGCGCGGCGCGGTCCTCAGTCCACCCTGATCCCCACGATGCACGTGTCGTCGTCGGTGTCCGACCTGCTGTACGTGAGCAGTCTGTCCAGTTGCTGGTCCAGGGTGCGGGGGCCCGAGCGGGCGGTGTGCAGGAGGTGGGTGAGGGATTCCTCGACCGAGCGGTCGCGGCGTTCGATCAGGCCGTCGGTGTACATGAGGAGGGTGTCACCGGCGGCCAGGCTCAGTTCGGTCTCCTCGTAGACCGCCTCCGGGAGCGCGCCCAGCAGGAGGCCGCTCAGGGTGGGCAGCGGGGTGGCCTCCTGCCCGCGGACCAGGACGGGGGGCAGATGACCGGCTCGCGCCCAGCGCAGGGTGCGGCTCTCGCCGTCGTACAGGCCGCAGACGGCGGTCGCGGTGACGGCGCCCGTCAGATGGTGGGCGACGATGTTCAGCCAGGACAGCAGCTGTGCCGGGCCCGCTCCGGTGACGGCGAGGCCGCGCAGCGCGTTGCGCAGGACGACCATGCTGGTGGCCGCCTCGATGCCGTGTCCGGCGACGTCGCCGACGCACAGCAGGATGAGTCCCGAGGGCAGCACCACGGCGTCGTACCAGTCGCCGCCGACCAGGTGCTCGGTCTCGGCCGGCCGGTAGCGCACCGCCACCTGGAGGCTGGGCACGCGCAGCGGCGCCTGGGCCGGGGGCATGATCGCGTGCTGGAGCTGGAGGGCGAGCCGGTTGCGCTCGGCGGCCTGCTGCTCGGTGTGGGCGAGTTGGTCGCGGGTCGCGGCGAGGGCGACCTCGGTCCAGTGCTGGGCGGAGATGTCCTGGTAGGCGCCGCGCACACCGAACAGCTGGCCGTCGGTGTCGAGGACCGGTTCGGCGACCAGGCGCATGTGCCGGGACACTCCGTCCGGCCGCTGCAGCCGGAACGCCGCCGAGGCCGGCCTGCGGTGGTGCAGCAGAGTGCGCAGGAACCGCCCGATCTGGACGGCGTCGTCCGGGTGGGAGTAGGCGGGCAGCTCCTCCAGGGCGACCGGGGAGCTGGTGGCCGGGCGGCCGTAGAGGCTGAACAGCTGGCCGTTCCAGGTGATCTCGCCGGTCAGCAGGTTCTCCTCAAAGCCGCCGATCCGGCCGAGCCGCTGGGCGTGCTGGAGCAGGCTGGCCAGGCGCGCGGTCTCGTCCTCGATGCGCCAGATGAGCAGCAGACTGGAGCCGTGGCGGCTGATGCTGATGTCGGCGACCGCGGAGAGCGGGACCTGGTCGACCAGCGCGGTGAGCCGTACCCGCTGGGCGCGGAACGGCTCGCCGGTGGCGTAGACCCGCTCCACGCGCTGGAACAGCTCGCTGGTGCCGGCCGACATCGGGTAGGCCTCCAGCAGCAGGGCGCCGCCGATGACGGCCCGGGGGCGGCCCGCCGGGTCGAGGAAGCGGCTGTTGACGTGCTGGATGCGGAAGTCGACGAGCAGGCCCGCGTCGTCGAGGTGCGGCACCAGCACCAGGGCCGGATCGTGCAGTCCGTCCGCGAGGTCCATCAGCTCCGCCACGTCCGGCATCACCCGGGACTCCGGGCGGGGCACGGCGGAGGGCACGAAGTCGTCCAGGGTGTGCGCGCACAGTTCGGCGAGGGTCTCCACCTGACGCAGCACCGGGCGCGGCAGCGGCTCCTCGGGCTTGGGCCAGGCGATCTCCAGGACGCCGTGGATGCGACCGCCCGCACCGGCGGGTACGGCGATCCGGGCGCCGTCGGCGTACTCGCGCCGCCCGATGGTGGGCAGCCCGGACTCGGCGAGCGAGGGCAGCCACTGTCCGTCGGGCTCGGTCAGGCCCCGGCGGGCCACCGTGGCCACGTCCGGCGGGACATAGCACCAGCGGGCCGCCTCGGCCGGGGCGAAGCCCGCGCTGCCGGCCAGGGTCAGCGAACCGTCCGAGCCGGCCGCCCAGATGGCGACGGCGACGGCGCCGAGCGGACGCAGCGCGTGTTCGAGCAGGGAGGCGGCCATCGCCTCGGTGTCGTGGGCGGCCAGCACCCCGCTCTCGGCGGCGCGCAGCCGTACGGCGGCGGAGTCCTCGTCCGGGCCGCCGGGGTCGGCGGTCGTGGACAGGAACGCCTCGGTCACCTCGGCGACCCGGTCCCTGGCCGCCTGGTTGATGACGTCCACCGCGAGTTCCAGCGGGGTCACCTGCGCCTGTTCGGTCAGCTCGGCGAGCTGCCGGGCGGCCTGGGCGGGACCGCAGCCGAGGCGTTCGACCAGGATGCCCTTGGCCAGTTCGATCAGCGCCCGGCCCTCGGCCTCCGCCTGCGCGGTCCGCACCTCGCGGCGCAACCGCTCCACGGTGGCGGCGAGCCTGCCCACCGGGGAGTTCGCGGGCGCGTCGGCCACCGCCGCCACGTCCACCGGCGGCAGCGGCGCGGGCTGGCCCGGTACCCCGTTCGACGCATCGAGCGCGGTATCGGGGTCGGCGGGCGGCTGGATGTTCACCGGACGGGTACTCCTCGGCCTGCTGAAGGGCGGTTGCGCGGTGTCGTTGTCCGGCTTCATGCGGGCAGCCAGCGCCGGACGCAGGCGATGAGGTCGCGGGTGTCCACCGGTTTGGTGACGTAGTCGCTGGCGCCGGAGGCGAGGCTCTTCTCCCGGTCGCCCTGCATCGCCTTCGCGGTGACGGCGATCACCGGCAGCTCCGCGTACCGCGGCATGCTGCGGATCTCGGCGGTGGCGGCGTAACCGTCCATCTCGGGCATCATCACGTCCATCAGGACCAGTTCGATGTCCGGGTTGTTCAGCAGCGTCTCGATGCCCTTGCGGCCGTTCTCGGCGTGCAGGACGCGGAAGCCGTGCAGTTCGAGGATGCCGCTGAGCGCGAAGAGGTTGCGCGCGTCGTCGTCGACGACGAGGACGGTACGGCCGCGGGTGTGCTCGTCGACCAGGTCCGGGGTGTGCTGGAGTTCCTCGCCGCGGACGAAGGTGAGCACCTCGCCGGGTTCCTCGGCGGACAGGTGAAGGGCGATCCGCTCGCGCAGCTCGTCCAGGCTGGAGAGGTATTCCAGCGAGCCGCCCGGCTCCGCCTCCGGGTGCTCGGCGCGGTGGGAGCCGTTGTGCACCAGGACGGGGACCCCGGCGAGGGCGGAGTCGCCGTGCAGCGCCTGGAGGAACCGGACCGACTCCCCGTCGGGGGCGCCCAGTTCGACCACGACGCAGTGGCAGGGCTCGGCGGCGAGGGCGCCGGCCGCCTCCTGGGCGCCGACCGCGGTGATGATGTCGACGGGGATGGCGTCGGCGCGGCCGTGGTCGAGATCGCCGACGACGCTCTCGGCGACCAGGGTGAGCAGGCCGCGCGGACGCTCCTCCACGACGAGCAGTCGGCGGGCACGCTGCCGCTTGGCGGAGACGAGGGGCGGCGCCGCCTTGAGCTCGCGCGGGGCCGCCGCGTCCGGGTGCTCCGGTTCGTCCGGTTCGGTGGTGCCGCGGATGCCGCGCAGGTGTTCGTCGAAGTCGGGCCGGGCCACGGGCAGGAAGAGGGTGAAGGTGCTGCCCTTGCCCGGTGTGCTGTCGACGGTGACGGCGCCGCCGAGCAGATGGGCGATCTCCCGGGTGATGGACAGGCCGAGCCCGGTGCCGCCGTACTTGCGGCTGGTGGTGCCGTCCGCCTGCTGGAACGCGCCGAAGATGCTCTCCAGTTGCTGCTCCGGGATGCCGATGCCGGTGTCCTTCACCCGGAAGGCGACCACCGCGCCGCCGCGGACCACGGCGCGCGGCACCTCGGTGTCGACGGCGGGTTCGACGCGCAGTTCGACGCCGCCCTGTTCGGTGAACTTCACCGCGTTGGACAGCAGGTTGCGCAGGATCTGGCGGAGCCGGGAGTCGTCGGTGAGCAGGTCGGCGGGTGCTCCGGCCGACGTGGTGACGGTGAACCCGAGGCTCTTCTGCGAGGTCATCGGCCGGAAGGTGGCTTCGACGTACTCGATGAGCTGGCGCAGCGGGACCCGCTCCGGGGTGACGTCCATCTTGCCGGCCTCGACCTTGGACAGGTCGAGGATGTCGTTGATCAGCTGGAGCAGGTCGGAGCCCGCCGAGTGGATGATGCCCGCGTACTCGACCTGCTTCGGGGTGAGGTTGCGGGAGGGGTTCTGGGCGAGCAACTGGGCGAGGATGAGCAGGCTGTTGAGCGGGGTGCGCAGCTCATGGCTCATGTTGGCGAGGAACTCGGACTTGTACTTGGAGGCCAGCGACAACTGCTGGGCGCGGGCCTCCAGTTCCTGCCGGGCCTGCTCGATCTGGAGGTTCTTGCCCTCGATGTCGCGGTTCTGGTCGGCGAGCAGCGAGGCCTTCTCCTCCAGTTCGGCGTTGGAGCGCTGGAGTTCCTCCTGCTGGGCCTGCAACTCGGCGGAGCGGGCCTGGAGTTCGCTGGTCAGGCGCTGGGACTCCTCGAGCAGTTCGTCGGTGCGGGCGTTGGCGACGATCGTGTTGACATTGACGCCGATGGTGTCCACGAGCTGCTGGAGGAAGTCCCGCTGCACGGTGGTGAACCGGGTGACGGAGGCGAGTTCGATGACGCCGAGCACCTGCTCCTCGAAGAGGATGGGCAGCAGCAACAGGGCGGTGGGCTCGATCTGTCCGAGGCCGGAGGAGATGGTGACGTACCGGGGCGGCAGCTCGTCCACCGCGATCGTACGGCGGCTGCGCGCGGCCTGGCCGACCAGCGAGCGGCCGAAGGAGATCCGCTCGGGGCGCTCGTCGTCGTCGGGGCGGCCGTAGTCGCCGACGAGCCGCAGCTCGGGGCCGGCGGCGGCGTCCTCGGCGAGGTAGAAGGCGCCGTACTGGGCGGACACCTGGGGCACCAGCTCGTCCATGATCAGCTCGGCCACGACGCGCAGGTCGCGGTGGCCCTGCATGAGGCCGGAGAGCCGGGCGAGGTTGGTCTTGAGCCAGTCCTGTTCCTGGTTGGCCCGGGTGGTCTCGCGCAGCGACTCCACCATGGAGTTGATGTTGTCCTTGAGGTCGGCGACCTCGCCGGAGGCGTCGACGGTGATGGAGCGGGTGAGGTCGCCCTCGGCGACGGCGCTGGCGACGTCGGCGATGGCGCGGACCTGCCGGGTGAGGTTCCCGGCGAGTTCGTTGACGTTCTCGGTGAGCCGCTTCCAGGTGCCGGAGACGCCCTCGACCTCGGCCTGGCCGCCGAGCCGGCCCTCGGTGCCGACCTCGCGGGCGACGCGGGTGACCTCGTCGGCGAACGCGGACAGCTGGTCCACCATCGTGTTGATGGTCGTCTTCAGTTCGAGGATCTCGCCGCGCGCGTCGACGTCGATCTTCTTCGACAGGTCGCCCTTGGCCACGGCGGTGGTCACCAGCGCGATGTTGCGCACCTGGCCGGTGAGGTTGTTGGCCATGGAGTTGACGTTGTCGGTGAGGTCCTTCCAGGTGCCGGCCACGTTGGGCACATGGGCCTGGCCGCCGAGGCGGCCCTCGGTGCCGACCTCGCGGGCGACGCGGGTCACCTCGTCCGCGAACGCCGAGAGGGTGTCGACCATGGTGTTGATGACGTCGGCGAGGGCGGCGACCTCGCCCTTGGCCTCCACCATGATCTTCTGCGAGAGGTCGCCCTTGGCGACGGCCGTGGCGACCTGACTGATGGAGCGGACCTGGCCGGTGAGGTTGGAGGCCATCACATTGACGTTGTCCGTGAGGTCCTTCCAGGTGCCGGCGACTCCTCGCACCTGCGCCTGACCGCCGAGGCGGCCCTCGGTGCCGACCTCACGGGCGACGCGCGTCACCTCGTCCGCGAACGCGGACAGCTGGTCCACCATCGTGTTGATGGTGCTCTTCAGCTCCAGGATCTCGCCCCGGGCGTCCACCGTGATCTTCTGCGACAGATCACCCTGCGCCACCGCGGTGGCCACCTGGGCGACGTTGCGCACCTGATTGGTCAGGTTTCCGGCCATGAAGTTGACCGAGTCCGTGAGGTCGCGCCAGGTTCCCTTCACTCCCTTGACGTCCGCCTGGCCGCCGAGGCGGCCCTCGGTGCCCACCTCGCGGGCGACGCGCGTCACCTCGTCGGCGAACGCGGACAGCTGGTCCACCATCGTGTTGATGGTGCTCTTCAGCTCCAGGATCTCGCCCCGGGCGTCCACCGTGATCTTCTGCGACAGATCACCCTGTGCGACGGCCGTCGTCACCTGGGCGACGTTACGCACCTGGGCGGTGAGGTTTCCGGCCATGAAATTGACCGAATCCGTGAGGTCGCGCCAGACACCGGCGACCCCCGGGACCTGGGCCTGACCGCCGAGCCTGCCCTCGGTGCCGACCTCGCGGGCGACGCGCGTCACCTCGTCGGCGAAGGCGGAGAGCTGGTCGACCATCGTGTTGACGGTCTCCTTCAGCTGAAGGATCTCGCCGCGCGCCGGGACGTCGATCTTCTGCGACAGGTCACCCTTGGCGACCGCGGTGGCCACCTGGGCGATGTCGCGGACCTGGGTGGTGAGGTTGCCCGCCATCGCGTTGACCGAGTCGGTCAGGTCGGCCCAGGTGCCCGAGACCCCCGGCACCTGCGCCTGGCCGCCGAGGGTGCCCTCGGTGCCCACCTCGCGGGAGACGCGGGTGACTTCGGAAGTGAACACGGACAGCTGGTCGACCATGCCGTTGAAGACGGTGGCGATATCGCCCATGAGCCCCGGGGAGTCGTCCGGCAGCCGGGTGCCGAAGTCCCCGTCACGGACCGCGGTCAGCCCCGCGAGCAGTCTCCTCAGTTCTTCGTCGCCCGGTACCGCATCGGTCGTCCCGGAAGCCTTGCCGGCCATGCGCGCCTCATTCCGCACCCCAAGGAGCCCTCTGGTAGGGGAGGGCTCGGAACCATCGCCGGGCACGCGGCCTGACCCGGCGGTTCACGTGTGCATTTCCCCAGTTCACGGATTTACACGAGGGGAAAATACGCCGCAGGTTAACCCAGCTCCCCGGCCCCGCACAAAGCCGCCCCGACCCCGGACGGTCAGGGAAACGCCCGGCGAGGGGCCGAGTACGGCCACACTTGTCGTACCGGCACCGCGCCCGGCTCAGCCGCGCCGCTCCACCGTCGACTCCCGCACCACGAGTTCGAAGCCCGGCAGGATGCGGCGTGGCACCGGTGCGGTGCGGGCGGCGATGCGTTCCACGACGCAGTCGACGGCGATCTGGGCGATGGCGCGCTTGTCGGGGGCGATGGTGGTCAGGGCGACGGCCGCGTAGCGGGCCTCCTCGATGTCGTCGAAGCCGGCGATCGCGATGTCCTGGGGGACGCGCAGTCCGCGTCGGGCCAGGACCCGCATGGCGCCGAGGGCGACGAGGTCGTTGAAGGCGAAGACGGCGTCCGGCCGTTCGCCGCGGTCCAGGAGGGCGGCCATGGCCACGGCGCCGTCCTGGCGGTCGTAGCCGTCGGTGGCCATGACCAGGGGTTCGGGTGGCCTCAGCCCGGCGGCGGTGTGTGCCTCGCGCCAGCCGCGCAGCCGCAGATGCGCGGGTTCCCGCGCGCTCTCGTGGCGGGCGCCGAGGAAGGCCACGCGGCGGCGGCCGGTGTCGAGGAGGTGCTGCACCGCGGCGCGTGCCGCCGCCACGTTGTCGATGGCGATGTGGTCGAAGGGGGCGTCGTACTCGCGCTCCCCGAGGAGCACCAGGGGCGAGGTGTCCGAGCGGCAGAGCAGGTCTTCCGTCGCCATCCGGATCGGGCTGAGGATGAGGCCGTCGATGATCTGCGCGCGAAAACCCTGGCAGACGAGGATCTCCTTCTCCCGCAGCCCCGCCGTGTGGTCGAGCAGCACGGTGTAGTCGTGCCGGGCGGCCGCGTCGATGACGGCTCCGGCCAGCTCCGAGAAGTACGGGTTGCCCAGCTCGGGGACGGCCAGCGCGATGATGCCGGTACGGCCGTTGCGCAGATGGCGGGCGACCAGGTTGGGCCGGTAGCCGAGTTCGTCGATGGCCCGCTGCACCCGGGCCCGGGTGCGTGGGGAGACATGGACATAGTTGTTCACGACGTTCGACACAGTCTTGACGGAAACCCCGGCGCGCTGTGCGACGTCCTTCAGGCTGACGCCCACGGGACTCCTTCGGTAGGGCGGCGGCGTCAGTCCGGCTGCCGGGTGCGGCTGAGCAGGGTCTGGGCGAGGACCACGACGGCCAGGAACGCGCCGTTGACCGTGTCGGTGAACGCGGAGCCGTACTGGGAGAAGTAGTGGTCGATCAGGTTGTGGATGACGGCCAGCACCAGGACGCCGCTCGCCGTGCCGCCGATGGACCCGCTGCCGCCGGTCAGGAGCGTGCCGCCGATCACCACCGAGGCGATGGCGGTGAGTTCGTAGCCGACGCCGATGGTGGTGACGCCGGAACCGAGGCGGGCGCTGCCGAGCGCGCCGGCGGTCGCGGCCAGGGTGGCGGACAGGACGTGGACGAGGACCTTGGTACGGACCACGGGGAGCCCCATGAGCGTGGCGGCGTTCTCGTTGCCGCCCAGCGCGGTGACCGTGGCGCCGAACCGGGTGCGGGTGAGCAGCAGCGCGCCGATCCCGAACAGGGCCGCCACGAGGAGGACCGGCATCCAGGTGCCGTCGCCCAGGCGGCGGAAGGCGGAGTCGGCGGGGACGAGATAGGTGGTGGCCCCCTCGTTCGTCAGCGCCTGGAGCAGTCCGCGGGCGCCGAGCAGTCCGGCGAGGGTGACGATGAAGGGCGCCATGCGGGCACGGGCGACGAGCAGTCCCTGTGCGGTGCCCCAGAGCGCGCCGACCGCCAGGGGCAGGACGAGGGCGAGCCAGGTGCCGCCGGTGTGCGCGCCGTAGGCGCCGAGCACCCCGCCGAGCGCGTACACGGATCCGACGGACAGGTCGATGCCGCCGGTGAGGATGACGAAGGTCATGCCCAGGGCGAGCAGCCACACGAAGGCGTTGTTGCCGAGGATGCTGGAGATGTTGGACCAGGTGGGGAAGGTGGACGAGGTCGCGGAGGCGAGGGCCACCATCAGCACCAGCACGGCCAGTGCGCCCCGGCGCTGGAGGTGGGAGGCCAGGCGTTCGCGCACGGCGCCCGGCTGCGCGGCGTCGGACGCCGGGCGCGGCGACACCGCGGCGGGCCGCAGCGCGGAGGGGGTCATCGGGTACCTCGCTCCTGTGAGGCGTAGACCGCGAAGCAGATGATGACGGCCTCCACGAGTTGGGTGTAGGACGTGTGCACGTTGTGCTGGGTGAGGACGGCGGTGATGAGCTGCATGAACAGCGCGCCGGCCACGGTGCCGAGGACCCGGATCCGGCCGCCGGTGAGCGGGGTGCCGCCGACCACGACGGCGGTGATGGCGTTCAGCTCCATGTTGAGGCCCTGGTTGGCGGGGTCCGCCTCGGCGCCGTGCCCGACGATCAGCGCGCCGGCGAGGGCCGCGAGGACACCGGACAGGACGTAGACGGTGACGAGCACCCGGCGCACCGGCAGACCGGCCAGCTTGCTCGCCCGGCGGTTGTCGCCGATGGCCACCAGTTGCCGGCCGAAGGTGGTCCGGCGTACCAGCAGCGCGGTCAGCACGGCGCACGCCCCCGCGAGCCACGCCATGACGGGGACACCGGCGAACCCGTCCGAACCGAGGCCCAGCAGCCCGGAGTCGGTGACCGGCTTGGCGGAGTTGCCGTTGATCAGCTCGGCGACGCCCCGCAGCCCGATCATCAGGGAGAGGGTGGCGACGATCGGCTGGACGCGGGCGAGCGCGACCATGGTGCCGCCGACCGCGCCCGAGACCGCGCCGCAGACCAGGGCGATCAGCACCGCGAGCGGCGCGCCGTAGCCGAGGTAGAGGGGGACGACCGAGGCGGCGAGCGCGATGACGGCGCCGACCGAGAGGTCGACGCCCTCCGTGCCGATGACCAGGGCCATGCCGAGGGCGACGATCAGGGTGGGGGCGACCTGGAAGAGCTGGATGCGGACGTTGCCCGCGGAGAGGAACGAGCTGTCCAGGGCTGCGGCCACGACGAACAGGACGAGCAGCGCGGTGTAGACGCCGTACGACCGCAGCAGCCGGATCAGCCGGGCCCGCTCCGGCGGGCCGGGGGCGGCCCAGGCCGTGGGGGTCATCGGGGCTCCTCCTTCGTCACGGCCGGGGCGCTCGGGCGGCCTTGGGCCTGCGGCGGGTTGTCGCCGGGGGGCGCGGCGGGGGCGTCGCCGTCCGGATCCTCGGAAGACGGGCCGACCGGCTCTTCGGGGCACGGGCCGTCCGGATCTTCGGAAGACGGACTGTCCGGATCTTCGGGGGACGGCGCGGAGGCGAGCGTGTCCAGCACGGTCCGCTCGGTGATGTCCGCGCCCCGGAGGTGGCCGACCGCCCGGCCGTCCTTGAGGACGACGAGCCGGTCCGAGCCCTCGATCAGTTCCTCCAGGTCCGAGGAGATCAGCAGCACGCCGAGTCCCTGTTCGGCGAGTTCGTCGATGAGCGCCTGCACCTCGGCCTTGGCGCCCACGTCGATGCCCCGGGTGGGCTCGTCCAGGAGCAGCACCTTGGGGTCCAGGCACAGCCAGCGGGCCAGCAGCACCTTCTGCTGGTTGCCGCCGGACAGGTCGCTGACCTTCTGGTCGGGGCCGGACGCCTTGATGCGCAGGCGCTCCATGAAGAAGCGCACGACGTCGTCCTGCCGGGACGGCGAGACCACTCCGGCGCGGGCGAGCCGGGGCAGCAGGGCCAGGGAGATGTTCTCCCGGACGGAGAGGTTGGGCAGGATGCCCTCGGCCTTGCGGTCCTCGGCGAGCATCACGACGCCGGCCCTGATGGCGGCGGCCGGGCTCCGGCGGGTGAGGGGGACGCCGTCCACCTCGACGCTGCCGCCGTCGGTGGCGAGGGCGCCGGTGATGGCCTTGGCGGTCTCGCTGCGTCCGGCGCCGAGCAGCCCGCCGAGCCCGACGACCTCCCCGTGGTGGATGTCGAGGCCGACGCCGTGGAGCTGGTGGCGGACCGTCAGGCCGGTGGCGCGCAGCACCGGAGCGGCCTCGCGCCCGCCGTCCCCGCCATCTACGCCGTGCCCGTCCCGCTGACCGTGCTGGCCGTGCTGGCCGTGCTCGCCGGTACCGAACGCCGTGGCGCCCTTGGCCCGCACGGTGGACATCTCGCGGCCGAGCATCAGCGAGATGAGCTTCAGCCGTTCCAGCCCGGCCATGTCGCCGGTGTGCACGACCGCGCCGTCGCGCAGCACGGTGACGCGGTCGCAGATCTCGTACAACTCGTCGAGGCGGTGGCTGACGTAGACGACGGCGATGCCCTGGCTCCGCAGGCCGCGGATCACCGAGAAGAGGGTCTCGACCTCGCGGGGTTCCAGCGAGGAGGTCGGTTCGTCCATCACGACCACGCGGGCGTCGGTCCGCACCGCGCGGGCCAGGGCCACCATCTGCTGGGCGCCGAGACCGAGGCTGCCGAGCGGGCGGGTGACGTCCACGTCGACGCCGTAGCGCCTCAGCGTCTCGCGGGCGATGCGGTTGACGGCCCGCACATCGACCAGGCCGAAGCGGCGCGGTTCGCGGCCCAGGCACAGATTGCGGGCCACCGACATCAGCGGGACGAGGTTCACCTCCTGGTAGATGGTGGAGATGCCGGCCGTCTGCGCCTCCAGGGGGTTGCGGAAGGCGCGGTCCTCGCCCGCGAGGCGGACCCGCCCCGCGTCGGGCCGGTACACGCCGGTCATCACCTTGATCAGCGTGGACTTTCCGGCGCCGTTCTCGCCGATGAGCGCGTGCACCTCACCGGGGCGCAGGCGGAAGTCCACCCCGCGCAGGGCGTGGACGCCCGCGAAGCTCTTGTCCACCTCGGCGACTTCGAGGATCCAGTCGCTGTGCGGTGTCCGGCCCTGCTGGACCAACGTCATCCTCCTCATGCGGGCCGTGGCTCAGTAGACGAGGCCCTGGTCGAGGGCCTGCTTGGCGTTGCCGGCGGTGAAGTGGCCGTCCTTGATGATCACCTTGGGCTGTACGCCCGTGGTGCCGTAGAAGTCCTGGAGCGCCTGGAAGGCGAGCGGGCCGAAGCGCGGGTTGGTCTCGATGTCGGAGACCATCTGCCCGGCACCGACGTTCTTGACGGCCTGCTCGATGCCGTCGATGGAGACGACCTTGACGTCCTTGCCCGGCGTCTTGCCCGCGGACCTGATGGCCTGGATCGCGCCGAGCGCCATCTCGTCGTTCTCGGCGTAGACGGCGTTGATGTCCGCGTGGGACTGGAGCAGTTGCTCCATCACCTTCTGACCGTCGGTCTGGGCGAAGTTGCCGGTCTGGGAGGCGACGACCTTCATCTTCGGGTACTTCGCCCTGGCCCGGTCCTCGAAGCCCTTGGTCCGGTCGGTGGTGACGTTGTTTCCGGGGGTACCGGTGAGGATGGCGACATGGGCGTCGCCGACCCCGGTGGCGCCGGCGAGGTCGTCGGCCGCGAGCTGTGCCTGGTGGTAGAAGTCCGAGCCGATGAAGGCCATGAAATCCGTGCAGGCGGTGCCGCCGACGGTACGGTCGATGGTGAGCACGGGGACCTTGGCGGACTTGGCCTTGGCCAGGGCGGGGCCGAGCCCGTCGGAGTTCTCCGGCGCGACGATCAGGACCTTGGCACCCTGCGCGATCATGTCCTCGATCTGCGAGTTCTGGGTGTTGACATCGGCGTTGGCGTTGCGCTCGATGAGCTTGACGCCGAGCTTCTTGGCCTGCTGCTCGATGCTCTTGGTCTCGGTGGCCCGGAAGGGGTTGCTGGTCGACTCCGACTGGGAGAAGCCGACGATCGTCTTGCCATCGGTGATGTCCAGCGGGGGAACGCCGCCGCCGTAGGTCTTGTAGGTGCAGCCGGGGCCCGCCGCCGAGGGGGAGGCGACCTGCTGGGAAGCGGCCGAGTCGTTGTTCGAGGCCGCCGAGGCGTGCACGTCGCCGTCGGAGGAGGAGTCCGACTTGGTGCATCCGGTGGCGGCCAGACACAGACCGGCGGTGAGTACCGCGGCGGTAAGAGCCTTGGCTCGGGGGGAGACGTTCACGCGCCGATCACATCCTCAACGATGCAACGAAGGGGCGGGGCTGAAGAGACGAGGCCACCTGGACCCTCGATCGCGGAGGGTGGTACGACAGGCGGGCTTTTCAACGTTGTAGACATTGAGGGAACGTCAAACCCGATGTCAACCCGCGGTACGCAACTCTTCGAGCATGGCCTTCCGTTCGCGCGAAAGAGGGCTCGGCGAGGACTCCCGGGCACCCGAACTCCTCGGTGACCAGGGCACCAGCGCCGCCAACTCCCTTGTGAACAGCGGATTTACGATCCTCTCCGGCATCACGGCCGGGTGTCCGGCCGGATTCACGCACGGGGATGGACGCCCCCGCGGAGGCTGTGCTGTCATGTGGCGGATCCCGTTTACAACGTTGGTAGAGCCCGGCGCAGTGAACGCGCCGAGCCGAGTGCGCCTGCCGCCGCCTCGGCAGGTCGAGCTCCATTCCCCCCTCTCCCCCAGCACCGGGAGCACACCATGCGCAGAGAAAAATCCACCGCGGCGGGCGGTCTCCGCCGGTCCGCGCGGTGGGCGTTCCTCCGTCCCCTGCGGCATCTGCTGTCCGCCGTCGCGGCGATCGGGCTCGTCCTCGGGGCCCTGATCGCCCTGCCGGGCGTCTCGCAGGCGGCGGGCTCACTGCCGTGCGACATCTACGGCGCGGCCGGCACCCCCTGTGTCGCCGCGCACAGCACGACGCGCGCCCTGCTGTCGTCGTACAACGGCCCTCTGTACCAGGTCACGCGGGCCTCGGACGGGGCCCGCGCGGACATCGGGCTGCTGTCCGCGGGCGGATACGCCGACGCGGCGCAGCAGGACACGTTCTGCCGGAACACCACCTGCCGGATCACCAAGGTCTACGACCAGACCTCGCGGCACAACGACCTGACCCCGGGCCCGGCCGGCACCTCGGGCATGGGCGCCGACCGCGGCGCGGACGCGAGTGAGATCGCGGTGACGGCGGGCGGGCACAAGGTGTACGGCATCTGGATCTCGCCGGGCGTCGGCTACCGCTACACCGGGGTGGCCTCCGGCGTCGCGGTCAACGGGCAGCCCGAGGGCGCCTACATGGTGGCCAGCGGGACGCACGTCGGCTCCGACTGCTGCTTCGACTACGGCAACGCGGAGAGCACCCCGGCCGACACCGGCAACGGCCACATGGACGCCGTGTCCATCGCCACCACGTGCTACTTCGCGCCGTGCACCGGGTCGGGGCCGTGGATCGAGGCCGACATGGAGAACGGCATGTTCCAGGGCGACAACGGCTCCAACACCGCCAACCGGGGCAACAACAGCCCCTTCGTCACCGCCGTGTTGAAGAACGACGGGCAGACCAAGTACGCGCTGAAGGGGGGCAACTCCCAGTCGGGCGCGCTGAGTACGTGGTGGGACGGCGGTCTGCCCACCCGCGCCGGATACCGGCCCATGCACCAGGAGGGCGGCATCATCCTGGGCACGGGCGGTGACAACAGCAACTGGAACCGGGGGACCTTCTTCGAGGGCGTGATGGTCGCCGGCTACCCGACCGACGCGGCCGAGAACGCCGTCCAGTCGAACGTGGTCTCCGTCGGCTACTCCGGTGAGACGGACGTGCCCAACGGGCCCCAGGGCACGATCACCGGGCCCGGCGGCAAGTGCGTGGACGTCGCCGCGGACGACACCGGCACCAACGGCACGGCCGTACAGCTGTGGGACTGCCAGAACTGGGCCGAGGACCAGCACTGGCAGCACAACGCCGACGGCTCCCTCAGCACGATCGGCCGGTGCCTGGACATCGAGGGCAACGGCACGGGCAACGGCGCCAAGGTCGAGCTGTGGGACTGCGACGGCGTCGGCGGACAGAAGTGGGTGCAGCAGGCGGACGGATCACTCCTCAACCCCCAGTCCGGCCGCTGCCTCGACTCCCCCAGCGGCGCGACCGCCAACGGCACCCGCCTGCAGATCTGGGACTGCAACGGCGCCGCCGCGCAGAAGTTCTCCGTCAACGGCGGTGCGCCGGTCCTCGGCACGGGGTCGAAGTGCGTGGACGTCGCCGCCGATGACAGCGGCGGCGACGGTACGGCCGTACAGCTGTGGGACTGCCAGTCCTGGGCCGTCGACCAGCACTGGTACCACCACGCCGACGGCTCGCTGCGCACCCTCGGCCGCTGCCTCGACATCAACGGGAACGGCACCGCGAACGGCACCCAGGTCGAATTGTGGGACTGCGATGGCGCCGGCGGACAGAAGTGGGTGCAGCAGGCGGACGGATCACTCCTCAACCCCCAGTCCGGCCGCTGCCTCGACTCCCCCAGCGGCGCGACCGCCAACGGCACCCGGCTCCAGATCTGGGACTGCAACGGATCCGCGGCGCAGAAGTTTAAGTTGAGTTGATGCGTCGTCAAGTCACTCTGTGACACGCCGCGTTCCAGGGGTGCGGGAGCCTGCCGTGGTTCCCGCACCCCCTTCCCCGTCTCCCGCCGGTGACCGGGCTTGCCAGGACGGAGCGGGGACCCGTATAACGTTGGAAATCCGGCGTCGGCCCTTGCGGAGCGCCGGGTTCGGTCCGGTCGCCGGGCCTGGAAAGGTTCGTCGGGCCGGGGCCCCTGCCCGGACGGGGAGGAACGTCGTGCGGGTGAGCCTCAAGGACGTCGCGTCGCACGCGGGTGTCTCCATCAAGACCGTGTCCAACGTGGTGAACGACCAACCGCATGTCACCCCCGCGATGCGGGCGCGCGTACAGAAGTCCATCGACGAACTCGGCTACCGCCCCAACCTCACCGCACGGCATCTGCGCAAGGGCAGGACCGGGATAGTCGCGCTGGCCCTGCCCGAGCTGGGCAACCCCTACTTCGCCGAGTTGGCCGCCGAGGTCGTCGACGCCGCGGCGGAGCACGACTACACCGTGCTGCTCGACCACACGGGCGGCCGCCGCGATCAGGAGACCCTGGTCAGCCAGGGTTTTCGCAGCCGGGTGATCGACGGACTGATCCTCAGTCCCATCGAGCTGGAGGCGGACGATCTGCGCGAGCGGGCGCCTGTCCCGCTCGTCCTGCTCGGCGAGCGCGAGTACGACCTGCCCTATGACCACATCTCCATCGACAATGTCGCCGCCGCCCGCGAGGCGGTGCGCCATCTGATCTCCCTGGGGCGGCGGGACATCGCTTTCCTGGGCGCCCGGCGCGGCCGCAGCCAGCCCGCCCATCTGCGGTTGCGCGGCTGGCGCGAGGAGCTGGACGCGGCGGGCCTCGTGGCCGACGACCGGCTGGTGGCCGCCACCGACGGCTGGGGGCACGCCGACGGGGCGGCGGCCATGGCGCGTCTGCTGGACGCGGGCCACCGTCCGGACGCGGTGTTCGCCTACAACGACCTCATCGCCATCGGCGCCCTGCGCGTGCTGTCCGAACGCGGGCTGCGCGTCCCCGAGGACGTCGCGGTCGTCGGGTTCGACGATGTGGTGGAGGGCCGCTTCGGCGCCGTCACCCTCACCTCGGTCTCCCCCGACAAGGCCTCCATCGCCAGGATGGCGGTCGAGTCGGTGCTCTCCCAACTCGACGGCGCCCCACGGCAGCGGGCCCGCCGGATCCACGCGGGCTACACGCTGGTGCGCCGCGAGAGCACCCTCGGACACGACTGACGGCTCCGCCGCCGACTTCTTCCGGACGGGGCCGGCAACAGGCCCTTTAACCTGCGGTGTTGGCCCCTCGCCCGCCTCCGGACCCTACCGCCGGGAAACCTCAGATCTTCCGCAAACCTTGATCCACGCGGTTGCCCGCCCCACGGTCGGCTGCAAGGGTTTCGCGCACCCCGCTCCCGTCGGCGACCCCCTCCGCGGAGGGGTGAAATCGGAGGTTTCGTGACCACCCGCCGTACCGTGGTGACCGCCGCTTCGACAGCGCTGCTCACTCTCCCCCTGCTCCCCCACACCGCCGCCGCGTCCCCCGCCGCCCCGGAGAAGACGTCTCCGCGCCTCCAGCCGCCCGCCAAGCAGGCGGTCGCCGTCGGCGACGGCGGTGCGGTCGCCAGCGTCAACCCGTATGCCACCCAGGTCGGCATCGACGTTCTGCGCCGCGGCGGCAACGCCGTCGACGCCGCAGTCGCCACCGCCGCCGCGCTCGGTGTCGTCGAGCCCTACTCCTGCGGTGTCGGAGGCGGCGGCTACTTCGTCCACTACGACGCCCGCACCCGCACCGTCCACACCATCGACGGCCGGGAGACCGGACCGGCGCGCATGCGGTCCGACTCCTTCACCGACCCGGCCACCGGCAAGGCGATCCCGTTCGACGACGCGGTCAACTCCGGTCTGTCCGTGGGCGTTCCGGGTACTCCGGCGACCTGGCGGAAGGCCCTGGACACCTGGGGCACCATCTCCCTGGCCGAGGCCATGCGGCCGGCGGTCCGGATCGCGGACGACGGGTTCGTCGTGAGCGAGCAGTTCCGCGCCCAGACCGAGATGAACGAAAGCCGCTTCCGCGACTTCACCCCGACCGCCCGGCTGTTCCTGCCGAACGGCCGGCTGCCGGTCGCCGGCACCCTGTTCCGCAACCCCGAACTCGCCCGGACCTACCGGGACTTGGCGCGTACGGGCATGGACGCCATGTATCTCGGGGAGATCGGCCGGGACGTGGTGCGCACCGTCCAGAACCCGCCGGTGGCCCCGGGTTCCACGCGCACGGTCCGCCGCGGCCTCATGGAGCGTTCGGACCTCGCCGCCTACCGGGCGATCCTGCGCGCCCCGACCCGTACGACGTACCACGGGCTGGACGTCTACTCCATGGCACCGTCCTCCTCCGGCGGCACCACGGTCGGGGAGGCGCTGAACATCCTGGAGAACCTGCATCTGTCGCCGGCCGACAAGGTGCGGGCGCTGCACGACTATCTGGAGGCCAGCCGGATCGCGTTCGCGGACCGCAACCGTTGGGTGGGCGACCCCGCGTTCTACGACGTTCCCAGCCGGGAGCTGCTGGCGAAGGAGTACGCCAAGGACCGCGCCTGTCTGATCCGGCCCACCACCGCGCTGACCAGCCCCGTCGCCCCGGGCGACCCGCGCGACCCGACGGGCTGCGGCGATCCGGGCACCGGGGCCCCCGAACCGTACGAGGGGCGGTCCACGACCCACCTGGTGGTCTCCGACCGCTGGGGCAACGTCGTGTCGTACACGCTGACGATCGAGCAGACCGGCGGCTCGGCGATCACCGTTCCCGGCCGGGGGTTCCTGCTCAACAACGAGCTCACGGACTTCGACTTCACGCCCTTGCAGGCGGGGGTGCCCGACCCGAATCTGCCGGGTGCGGGCAAGCGGCCGCGCAGCAGCATGGCGCCGACGATCGTGCTGCGCGGCGGCAGGCCCCTGATCGCCGTGGGCTCGCCGGGCGGCGCGACCATCATCACCACCGTGCTCCAGACCCTCGTCAACCGTCTCGACCTCGGGATGCCCCTGCCGGAGGCGGTCGCCGCGCCGCGCATCTCGCAGCGCAACGGTGCCGTGACGGAGGCCGAGCCCGCCTTCCTCGACTCGCCGGACCGCCCCGCGCTCGAAGCGCTCGGCCAGCACTTCGTCCTCGCGCCCCCGGCCTTCACCCCGTCCCCGGAGATAGGCGCCGTCGCCGCGCTGGAGTTCGGCTCCCGCGGGAGGGTCACGGCGGTCGCCGAGCCGAAGCGGCGTGACGGCGGGTCGGCGATGGTGGTCCACCCGTCGTCCTGAGCCCGCGCCCGCCCAGCGCGGAGGCGATGTCTCTCACCGAGGCTTCGCCGCCGCCCGGGGAGAGCGGCGGGCTTCACCTCCGGTCGTGCACCGGCCGAACCCGGCTCGAACGTCTGCATCAAGGGTGAATCTCCCCCTGCCACCCCGCGGCACCTGGTCGCGGGGTGGCACTCTGCCATCGGGTGATCGGCTCATACGCACACGTCGGGGCGGGTGCGGGCGGACCCCAGGGTGGTGGGCGGTCGTCGTCGCGCGTGGTGGGGGGAAGACATGGCGTCTCAGTCGGCCGTCGAGGGCTCGGGCTCCTCGCCCGAGGGTTCCGGCTCCTTGCCCGAGGGTTCAGGCTCCTCGCCCGAGGGTTCCGGCTCCTCGCCCGGGGGCTCAGGCTCCTTGCCCGAGGGTTCAGGCAAGCGCCCGGTTCCTCGGCACGTCGCGTGCGTGATGGACGGGAACGGCCGGTGGGCGGCGCGGCGTTCGTTGCCGCGTACGGCAGGTCACCTGGCCGCGGAGCGTACGGTGATCGACGTCATCGAGGTGGCGCGGTCGGCCGGGGTGGAGTGGCTGAGCCTGTACGCGTTCTCGACCGAGAACTGGCGTCGGCCCGATACCGAAGTCGCCTTCCTCATGCAGCTGGTACGGCGCGCGGTGCGCAAGCACGCCCCGCTGTTGCAGGCGCGGGGAATCCGCTGCCGCTTCCTCGGCGTGACGCATCCGCGGATCCCCCCGGCGCTGGCCCAGGACTTCGCCGACCTGACGACCCTCACCGGCAGGAACAGGGGCATGACCCTGACCATCGCCTTCGATCACGGCGGACGCCGGGACATCGTGGCGGCGGCACGGTCGCTGATCCGCAGCGGGGTGCCGGCCGAGGCCGTCACCGAGGAGAGTTTCGCCGCGCATCTGCCGTTCCCCGACACACCGGACGTCGACCTGGTCATCCGAACCTCGGGAGAGCAGCGGATCTCCAACTTCATGCTCTGGCAGGTCGCCTACGCCGAATGGGTCTTCCACCCGGCCCTGTGGCCTGACTTCCGCGCACCGCACTTCCTCGACTGCCTGCACACCTACCAGCAGCGCCGGCGCCGTTTCGGCGGCCTGCCGCCCAAGCAGAACGGAGAGCCGTGACCGTGAGCCACGCAGCCGACGACACCGCGCAACCACCCCTGTTCGGTCCGGGATCGCAGTTCCACCAGCTCTTCGACGACCCACGCTGGGCCTTCGCCATGGTCCGGGCCACGGTGCTGGAGGCCGCGCACCCGCAGATCGGCGCCGCGCTGATCGACAACTCGACCTTCACCACCCACCCTTGGCGGCGGCTGCGCAACACCTTCCTGAGCCTCCAGCGCATGTTCGGCGCCGACGAGCAGGTGCGCGAAAAGGAGGCCGCGCGCCTCAATCGCCTGCACACCCGGCTGACGGGAAGGGACGCGAACGACCGGCCGTACGACGCGATGGACCCCGGTGTACGGGCCTGGGTGGTCGCGACGCTGTTCGAAAGTGCCGTCACCATGTGCCGGTTGAGCGGCCGACCGCTGTCGCCGAGCGCCGTGGAGCGGCTGTACGGCGAATTCCGCGCGTATCACGCGGCCTTCGGCGACGAGACAGGTCAACTGCCGTCCAGTCTCACCGAGTTCTGGACCTACTACGACCGGATGGTGGAGGAGGAGCTGGAGAACACGGAGGCGATGCGGATCATCCTCTACAAGCTCTTCGACCATCTCCCCGCTCCCCCGCTGTTTCATGGCCTTCCCACCCTGTGGGCGCTCGGCCGGGCCGTGGTCGGCCCTGCCCTCGGAGCGATCACGGTGGCCTCCCTCCCGGAATCCTTCCGGCGCCGGGCCGGTCTGCCGGAGCTGCTCGGCGCGGGAGCCCTGATGCAGGGCGCCTACCTGACCGTCGACCTGGCCCGCTTCCTGCCCGAGGGCTGGCTACGGGCCCAGAACATCACCGACCTGCTGGCCCTCTCCCCCGGCAGCGACGACCCCCGGGCACGGACCGTCGCGGCCCTGCACGAGCGGATGCGGCGGGCCGGCGCCCTGCTCCGCCTCATCACCCCCACGTCCTACCCACCCGCCCCCGCGACGCCGTCGGGACAGCGCAGCGCGGAGGAGTTCTTCCGTGCCGTGCTCGACCAGACCGGCGACGGATACCTCACCTGGCCCGATCTCGCCGCCATGGCACGGGAGTTGTGCGGCCGCCTCGATCTGGACGAGCCTTCGGAGACCCGGCTCTACGACGCCTTCGCCGACTGGTGGCGCGAGCTCCAGAGCGCCCTCGACACCGACGGCGACGGCCGTGTCAGCGCCGAGGAGTACGCGGCGGCCGTGCCCTCCCTGGCCGGGCCCGCGCTGATCAGGACCGCCGAGGTCCTCTTCGACGCCGCCGACAGGGACGGCGATCAGCGCATCGACGAGGCCGAGTACCGCGCCCTGTTCCGCACCGCGTTCCACCGCGACACCGCCGGCGAAGCAACCGGCGAAGCAACCGGCGAAGCAACTGATGCAACCGATGACACCACCGTCTACAGCCGCGGTGCCTTCGTCCGGGACTTCCTGTCCTTCATGTCCGGCCGTCAGCTCTCCACCCCTTACGACCCCCTCCTCGCCGAGGCCTGAACTCCCGCCCCGGCAGCGGGTGTCAGCACCGCGTCAGCACCCTCTGCCACTCTCATTCCTGTGAACGGCGGACGGGAGGTACACCCGCCGCCAGGAACGAGGAGAGGTGCCCGGAGTGGCCTATCGGGGACCAGCGAGCACGACTCGAGGTCGGGCCCCCCGGGGCCCACGCAGGTTCAAACCCTGCCCTCTCCGCCACGTGCCCCACCGCCCGGGGCACGCTGCTCTTCACCACCCGTCGCCCACCCCGTTCCCCGGCCCCCACCGTCGGAGAGAATGGGTCCGGTTCGAAAACGGCGAGGTGGGAGTCGGGTATGGCAGGCGACGGCGGTCCGGTCACACTGCGCGGAATCGCGGAACGGCTCGGGCTGCATGTCTCGACGGTGTCCCGCGTCCTCAACGGTCCCACCGGGGAACAGGGCCGCGCCGCGTCCGCCGGGACGGTACGACGCATCCGCGATCTGGCCGACGAACTCGGCTACCGCCCCAACCCGCACGCCACCAGCCTGCGCACCCGGCGCAGCAATCTCATCGGTGTGCTCTTCCCCCGGCTGTCGGAGATCGTGGTGGCCACCATCTACGAGGGCGTGGAGGAGGAGGCGACCACCCGAGGGCTGTCCACGTTCGTCACCAACACCCGCGACGACCTCGCGACCCAGCGCGAACGCATCGCCATGGTCCTGGGCCGCCGGGTCGACGGCGTCATCATCGGCGACGCGCACCTGGACGGAGCCGCGCTGGCCGACCCGGCCCTGGGCTCGACGCCCTTCGTGCTCGTCAACCGCCGCGCCGACTCCGGCCATCCGGCGGTCACTTGCGACGACTACCAGGGCGGCCGGCTGATGGCCGAGCACTTCCTGTCCCTGGGGCACCGCCGGGTGGCCGTCGTCGCCGGTGAGCCCTTCGCCAGCACCGGCACCGACCGCACCACCGGCTTCACCGACCGCTACCGCGAGGCCGGTCTGCCCGTGCCCGCCCACCGGGTACGGCACTGCTCCTTCGACACGGCGGGCGGCCGCCGGGCCGCCCTCGAACTGCTGAAGGACGCCGACCGGCCCAGCGCCGTCTTCGCCGTCAACGACCTCGCGGCGATCGGCGCCATGGGCGCCGCCCGTGACCTGGGTCTGCGGCTGGGCGAACACCTCGCCCTGGCCGGGTTCAACGACACCCCCCTCGCCGCCGAACTGCCCGTCCCGCTCACCAGCGTCCACTCCCCCATGGCCGAACAGGGCCGACGGGCCGTACGGCTGCTGCTCCGCCGCATCGCGGACGAACCCGTCGCCTCGGAGACGCTCACCCCGGAACTCATGGCACGGGCCTCCACGGGCACGCCGGTCGGTCCTGACCTGCGATGAGCATGCCGCCGTAGCCCCACTCCGCTCACACCCCCGAACCGGTGCGCCAGAACCCCGCGCACATCGTTGCCCAAACGATTGGCGCAAACGATTGGGTAGCGCATACTGACCCCTCGACAGACGTCCGGCACGGTGTTGGGGGTGGCTCGGTGGGATGGTTCGGCAGACGGCGCGAGGGGACAGGGGATCCCGGCGCCGGTCCTCGCGAGAAGCCGGCCGGGGCCCTGCGGGAGGGCAGCAGGACGGCCGAGCTGATCGGCCGACAAGGCGATGCGAGTGAGGCCGCCGCGCGGTACACGGCCCTGGTCGCGCAGGCGGAACGCGACCTGGGGCCCCGGGACACCGACACATGGGCGTTACGGCACCAACTGGCCCACTGGACCGGCGAATCGGGGCAACCGGAGGCCGCCGTACGGCAGTTCACCCAATTGCTGGCCGATCGGGAGCAGGGTCAGGGCCCGCGCCATCGGGACACCGAGCTGGCCCGGCATCAACTGGCCCACTGGCACGGCCGGTCGGGGCGGCCCGAGGAGGCCGTACGACGGTACGAGGCGATGCGCAGGATCGCCGAGCGGGAGAACCGCACCGAGGCGGCGCTCACCCTGCTGTGCGATGTGGGCTACTGGCAGCAGAAGTCCGGTGACAACGCGGCCGCGCTGCGCGCGTTCTCCCGCCTGCTGAAGACCGCCCAGGAGGAGTTCGGACCCGACCACCAGCTCGTCAACATCGCACGTCAGCGCTACGCCGAGGTCGCCGGCAGCCTGCCCTTCGGCAACGAGGGCGGCCAGGACGGGCTCCAGGACCTCCGCGCGACGGCCGCCGCGATCGAGGCCGCGGGAGACCTCCGGCGCGCGGCCCGGATGTACGAACAGATCGCCGCCCGTTGCGAGCAGCTGCACGGGGCGGGCAGTCCCGACACGCTCTCCGCGCTCGTCGCCCGGGCGCGGGCCGCGGTGACGGCGGGGGACTACGCGAAGGCCGTCGACGCCTTCGGCAAGGTCCTCGCCTGCATGGAACTCCAGGGCCGGGGACCGGGATCACGGGAGTACGACATCCTCCGCGGTCAGCGCGACGAGCTGGCCCGGATGGCCCGGCACGCGGTGCTCCGTATCGCACAGCGCACCGCGACGCTGCTCGGCGAGAGCGCCCAGGGCGCACCGGAGACGCTCTGCGCGGTACTGGCGCGCGAGCCCGGCGCGGCTGACTCGACCCGGCTGAAAGTGGTGAACGCCGGTGCGGACGACCTCAGTTGGCGCCGCTGGACCGTCGAGCAATGGACGGCCGTACTGGGGAATCTGTCCCGGCGGGGGTACGACGCGACGGCCCTCTGCTTCGCCCGTGACGATCTGCGCCCGACGCCCGAAGAGGCCCTTGTGTGCGAGCGGTTGAGGCTGCCGGGCGTCTATGTGTCCCGGCTGGGCGAGGAGAACGTGCGGATCGACGCATACGTCTTCGCGGACGGCGAGCCGACGGCGGCACGTGTCGTCCTGGTGCCGGACGGGCGTCCCGAGTCGGCCGAACGGGAGGCGCCACAGCGCGGGCCCACCGGGGCCACGGCCGACAGGATCGCCCTGCACCCGCAGGCGGCGGCGATCGGGACCTGGCGGGAGATCGAGCGGGCGCGACGGCCCGCCGGTGCGGACGAGACGCCGGTCCTCGGCACGTACGAGGTGCTGGAGTGTGTCGGCGAGGGCGGCTTCGGCCGGGTCTATCTGTGCCAGGACCCCGACGGACTGATGGTCGCGGTCAAGACGCTGCACGCGCATCTCGCGGCGGCGCCCCCGATCAAGCGGGGGTTCGCCCATGAGGTGCGGGCGGCGCTGCGGGTCGGCGGACGGTTCACCGTGCCGGTGATCGCCGCGGACACCGAAGGGCCGGTCCCGTGGATGGCGGTGCCGTACGTGTCCGCCCCTTCGTTGCAGGAACTCGCCGACCGTTGCGGGCCGTTGGAGCCGGGCCTGGTGCGGGCGCTGGGTGCGGGCATCGCCCTCGCGCTCGGTGCCATCCACGCCGAGGGCATCGTGCACCTCGATCTCAAGCCGGCCAACGTACTGCTCACCGAGGACGGCCCCCGCGTCATCGACTTCGGCATCGCCCAGATCGAGCGGCTCACCGAGCCACGGCGCGGCTTCGTCGGCACCTACGCGTACGCCTCTCCGGAGCAGCTGCGCGAACAGCGGACGTTCACACCGGCAAGCGATGTGTTCTCCCTCGGCACCCTCCTCGCCCGCCTCGCACTTGGCAGGAGCCCGTGGGGGTGGGGCACGCCCGCCGTGGTCGCCGCCATCCGGGCCGGCACCCCCGAACTCGCCGGACTGTCCAGTGACCTCGCGGCGGTGGTCCGGTCCTGCCTGCACCCCGATCCGGACCGACGACCGAGCGCGGACGCCGTGGCCGAGGCGCTGGTCCCGGGGGCCGGGGCGGGCGGGCTCGACGCGCCATGTCTGCCGGAGGAGGCGCGGGCGCTGATGGCGGAGCGGCGCTCGGATTCCGGGCCGGAGTGCGCCGGCCCGGAACCCGATGCCTCGACTGTGCCGTGCCCGGCCGAGCCCCGCGATTACCTCACAGGTAATGGCATGCCGGCATGACCTGTAAAAGACCGCGATGAAGGGCGTACGGCGGCCCAAGAAATATCCAAGCCCGGGGGGCCCGCCCTCAGGGGCTGCGAGGCGCGGCGGCCACGCCGGACGCGGTCCGGTTCGCCCGCCGTGTCGAGCCGCGCCGCCACGGGGTGCGCGCGGACGACATGGCCACGATCGCCCGCACCGGCCGATCTCTTCCCGGGGATCCGCGACCGCGGGCGGGCGGCCGTCCAGCGGGTATCCGCTGAACGGCGGTTGGCAGCACCGGAGTTCGGCGTCACGTCTCGCTCTGCGGCCCACCGATCCAGTCGTCGTTGTTCCGATGGCGGCCCAGCCCCACGGCGTCGAACTCGTCCTCGCCCGGACTCCTCCTCGCGCCGAGTCGCCGCAGCGCCCCCGAGATCGGGCTGACCGACCGGGAGAACCATCTCCTCGTCGGAGCGTCCAGCGGTCCCAGAACCAATTCCCCGTCGGCCCAGGCCGCGGCGCGTTGCTCACCGGCTCCGCCGAAGTACTCGGCCTCCACATAGGCCACCGGGCCCGCGGCGGACCACTGAGCGAGCCGCTTCTCGAATCCCCCCGGCAGCCGCCAGAAGCCGAGGGCTCCCTCGGTACCGCCGTCCGTGACCGCGTCGAAGACCTCGTCCGTCATCGGCATCAGCGCCAGGCCCTGGCGAAGAGAGGCCACCCTGGCGCCGGGAACGTCCCTCGACGCGGCACGGAGCAACTCGTCCCCCGCGATCACCGCCTGCACTTCATAACCCATCCCAGGGCCCTCCCTCGCCGGTCGAAGACCTCATTCTGTCGGACTCGCCCTGGTCAGGCTTCTCCCGCATGCGCGCGCCGGTGAGCGTGAGGCCCGCCGAGGACAACGGCACGGCGGCGAATGGCGTGACCGTCGTCAGCGATCGTTCTTTGGCCAATAAACGATCATTGAACCCGTGTCAGGTGCGCATAGGGTGCCATGAGCATTGCAGCAGTCCCGCGAGCTCTGGGAGCACATCGGTGGAGTCGACGCCGCTGCCCGAGACCCTTCGGCGTCTTGCCGCGCTGATCCGGCAGGAGGGCCTCGAACGGTCGGAGTTCCTCGACGCAGGAAGGCTGGCGGTCAGGACCGCGTTGGCGGAGGACGTCGTAGGCACACTGCTGCGGGGTGGGCGGCCACCCACCGAGACGGTCAACGAGCGGGTACGGTCGCGGATCAAGGCGCTCGCGGACGACCGGCCGGCCCGCACGGGTCAGCGGATGTCGGATCTCGCGGGCGCCATTTCCCGGCAGTCGGGGGTCTCCGCGGGCGGTCGTACCGTCGGCCTCGCCGGGACGCGACGGGGTGCGCGGCCTCGTGCTGCGGCAGGCACGGGAACTGCCGGAGGAGCGCTGGAACGTGCTCGACGCGACGCTGAAGGCCCTGCTGGAGCTCGACGGTCACGAGGGCGACCGGTGAGCGCGCCCGCCTTCCCGCCGGTGACCGCCGACGGGCTGTGGCCCGCGCCGCGGTCCGTCGCCGCGCTCGACCGGGCCACCGGCAGCACGAATCGCGCGGCCCTGGCCGTCCACGCGGCGCTCACCGCGTACTCCGGCGCGAGCCTCCTGCCGATCATCCACTGGCGCCCGGCGCCCCGGCACTTACCCGGCGCGCCGCCCGCTGGTGTGTCGCCGCGTACAGCCTGGCCGTACGCACCGTCGTGGTCCTCTTCCGTCGTCCAAGACTTCCCCGCAGACCACCGTTTCCCCGCAGAAAGCAGCCGACCATGAGTGAAGCCGTTCGGCACAGCCCCGCCCGCGTCGTCGTCATCGGGGGCAGTATGGCCGGAATGCTCGCCGCGGCCGCCGTCAAGGACCAGGTCGGATCGGTGGAGATCATCGAGTCCCACGATCTTCCCGGCGGGCCCGAGCCGCGCGTCGGCGTCCCTCAGGCCGTTCATATCCATCTCCTCCAGTCCGGTGGCGTGGACGCGCTGGAGGAGCTGCTGCCCGGCGTGATCGACCAGTTGGCGGCCTCGGGGGCGCATCGCATTCCGGTGACCACCAATATGATCATCTACTCCCCCGAGGGCTGGTATCGGCGCTGGCAGCGCGCCACGCACCGGCTGATGACCGCGAGCCGGGACCTGACGGACCATGTCATCAGGGAGCAGGTGCTCAAAGAACCTCATGTCAGCGTCCGTACGCGGTCCAGGGCGATCGGGCTGCTCGGCGACGGGCGCCGGGTCACCGGAGTGCGCGTCCGGACCTCGGGCGAGGGTGAGAGGGAGGCGGGGGGCGGACGCGAGTCCGAAGTGCGTGCCGATCTGGTGATCGACGCGTCCGGCCGGGCCTCCCGGATGCCCCAGTGGCTCGCGGAGCTGGGGATCGGCGGGCTCGCCGAGGACCGCGTCGACTCCGGTCTCGTCTACGCCAGCCGTATGTACCGCGCTCCCGTCCCCACCCGCGGCTGGCCGGTGGTCAGCGTGAACGCCGACCCGCGGCTGCCCGGGCCCGCCAGTGCCGGCGGCATCCTGCCCATCGAGGGCGACCGCTGGCACGTCAGCCTGATGGGTGCCCCCGGCGGGCAGCCCACCCGGGACGCGGACGCCTTCGAGCCGTTCGCGCGCACCCTGCGGCATCCGATCATCGCCGACCTCCTCGAACGCGCCGAGCCGCTCACCGATGTCAGCATCACGCACAGCACGGCCAACCGGCGCCACTACTACGAGCGGCTGAGGGCCTGGCCCGAGGGGCTGGTGGCGCTGGGCGACTCGGTCGCGGCCTTCAACCCCATGTACGGGCAGGGCCTTTCGGTGATCGCGCAAGGCGCGCTGGCGCTGCGCGAGCTGGCCCGCGGCGGCCTGGTCCCGGGGTTGTCGCGGCGCGCCCAGCGGGCGATCGCGCGGCCGGTGGAGGCGGCGTGGGCGCTGACCGTCGGGCAGGACATCCACTTCTCCACGACCACCGGCAAGAACCCGCGCTTCGCCGACCGGCTGCTGCAGCGCTATGTCAACCGTCTCTCCCTCACCGCGACCGGCTCCTTCCGCACCGCCACGGCGCTGACCGACGTACTGACCTTGCAGGCTCCTCCCACGTCCCTGGTCCGGCCCGGCGTGCTGCTCTCCGCTCTGGTCGGCCCCCTTCGCCCGCAGCTGGAGGGGCCGCAGTTCACCCCGGAGGAGCTGAGGCTTCTCGACGGCGTGCGTGGGCGGTCGTAGACCCGCGCGGACGGCACGCGCGGTCGGAGGCATGCCGGTCAGGGCCGCGTCAGGCGCCCGTCAGCGGGCCGTGTCACTCTCTTTCCTGTGAACGGTTCGGGGCGCCGCCCGGAGCCGGGAACAGGGAGAGGTGCCCGGAGCGGCTTATCGGGGACCACCGAGCCACGCCTCATGGTCGGGCCCCTAGGGGCCCACGCAGGTTCAAATCCTGCCCTCTCCGCAACAGCCGGTAAGCCGACAGCGCCCGCCGAAGCTCGCCGGAAACACCTTTCCCGTGTCGTCCGGACGCCTCTACTGTGGCGCGGTGATGACTCAGGTGATCGTGGTCAACGGCGGTTCCAGCTCGGGGAAGTCCGGTATCGTCCGGTGCCTCCAGGCGATCCTGCCCGATCCATGGCTGGCGCTCGGGACGGACACCATGGTGGAGGCGCTGCCCGCGTCCCTGCGAGCCTCGGACGGCGGGATCGAGTTGGCCGCGGACGGACAGGTCAGCGTCGGGCCCGGGTTCCGGGCACTGGAAGCGGCCTGGATCGAGGGAATCGCCGCGATGGCCCGTGCGGGCGCGCGGGTCGTCGTCGACGAGGTCTTCCTCGGCGGGCCGTACTCACAGCGCCGGTGGCAAAAGGCCCTGGACGGGCTGGGAGTGCTGTGGGTGGGTGTCCGGTGCGATGCCGCGGTGGCGGCGGGCCGTGAACTCGCCCGCGGTGACCGGACGGTGGGGATGGCGGCCGCCCAGGCGGAGATGGTCCACCGAGGCGTGACGTACGACCTGGAAGTCGACACCACGCACACGGAGGCGATGGAGTGCGCCCGAGCCGTCGCGGCACGGGTCGAGTGACTCGCCGGACCGAACACCGCGGCGCGCGCACGGCCGTGACGCCGATCCGGCACAGCACCGCGTCCCGACGGCGAGGTCAGATCAGCCCGACGGCCTCTGGAGCGGGGGACGCCAGGTCGGGGCGCAGTTTCGCGCGGAGTTGCTCGAAGGCCGTCGGGGTCGGACGTCGGGGCAGGAAGGCGCTGATCCGGCGGGCGCAGTCCAGGGGGCTCGTCGAGGTGGTGTCGCATTCGATGTCGTACAGGCCGTGCGCGTGGACGAGTTCGAACTGCCGTGCCGCCAGGCCTTCCGGGCGGTCGCCGCGTGCCTGTTCACGCCGGTGGAGTTCCGCCGGCGAGCAGCGCACGCCGACGAGGACGACATCCTTGGCGGTGAAGAGCTCCAGGCAGTCCAGCAGGCGCCATTCCTCGCTGAGCACATGGTCGACCACGACGTTGTTGCCGGCCGCGGCCATGCCGGCGACCGCGCGGTGGAAGCCCATCCAGGTGCGCCTCAGGATGGCGGGCAGCTCTTCCGGGTCGACCTCCCGGCGCGTTCGCATCGCGTGGAAGGCGTCCACCGGCAGATGGAAGCTCGGCTCCTCCAGCACCTCCAGCAGCTCCCCGGCGATGCTGGACTTGCCTGAACTCGACGTCCCGTTCAGGAAGATGATCAGTCCGTTCCGAGCGGCTTCGGGCACGCGGGCTCCCTCGCTATGACCAGTGGTGTCTGATCATTGTCGTCCACGAGCCGTTCCGGCGTCGGCGATCGGTCATCCTTGGCTCATGATGCTTCCGCCCGTTCATGAGAAGACCGAGCTGATCGAAGTCGTCCGCATCACCGACCCGCTACGGCATTACAGCGCCGAGGACCTGGTCGGTGACGAGGTCGCGATCTGGGAGGCGGCTCAGGTCGGCGAGACCCTGGCATTGATCGGCTCCATGCCGGACAGCGAGCTGTACCGCTGTTTCCATCCGGGCTGGGGTGTCCGTGCTCATGGCGCCGCCGGACCGCTCTTCCAGATCGCCTTCTGCTTCCAGTGCCATGGCGCCCGGCTGTGGGGACCCGGCGTACCCGGCGAGTTCACCGGCATCCACACGTTCGACCCGGACAGCCCTCCGGCCCTCGAGCTGCTTCAGCGGTTTCGGGACGCCGTGCCCGGCCCCGCTGTCTGACGAGTCCCTGCGGGAGGAAACCGAGGCGGGACCGGGACCTGGACCGGGACCGGGGCCTGGACCGGGACCTGGACCGGGCAGGGCCGGCGGCTCTCGGTCGTCGGTCAGTCGGTCAGTCGGTCGCGGGGATCAGTGGAGGTGTGGGTCCCTCGGGGGCGGGGATGTCCGCCGCCGCGCTCACCGCCGCCGTGATCTCGTCCGCGGCTGCCGACGGCTGGGGCAGGACCAGGCCGATGACCAGGTACAGGACGAGGGAGGTCGCCAGCGGGGCGGCGATGGTGAGGGTCTGGTCGGTGCTGTCGAGGACGTACTTCACCAGGACGAAGCCCGCCAGGCCGCAGGCCCAGGAGATCAGCGCGGCCAGGGAGCCCCAGCGGCGGAAGGCGGGCAGCAGGCCGAGCAGCATCGGGATGGAGATCGGGCCCATCACCGCGGCGACCAGGGCGGTGATGATGCCGAGCGGGCCGCCGAAGTGGCTCGCCTCCATGGCGACCACCATGCTCACCGCGATGAACGCGACGGTGCAGATACGCGCGGCGAGCAGCCCGCTCCTGGCGCCGAGCGCCCGGCCCCGGCGGGCGACGGCCGGGATGATGTCCCGGACGACCACGGCGGCGATGGCATTGGCGTCCGAGGAGGCCATGGCCATGGTGTGCGAGAACATGCCGGCCAGGGTCAGCCCGACGAGACCGGCCGGGAGCAGGTTCTCGGCCAGCAGCGCGTACACCTGCTGCGGGTCCGCGATGTGCGGCATCAGCACCGGGCCGACGACGGACGGGAACAGCAGCACGGCGGGCCAGATCAGATAGAGGGCCGCGGACAGGAGGGCCGAGCGCTTGGCAGCGGGGGCGGAGTCCGTGGCCATGTAGCGCTGGGCCAGGTTCCACATGCCGCCGTTGTACTCGAACAGTTTGACGACCACGTACGCGGTGAGGAACCCGGCCGTGTACGGGCCGACCAGCGGGTGGGTGTGACCGGCGGGCAGCCGGTGCCAGAGGGGGCCGAGGCCGGAGAAGCCGCCCACATGGTCCAGCGTGATGATCACCATGGAGAGTGCGGCGACGCCCTGGATGATGAACTGGCCGAAGTCGGTGAGGGCGTCCGCCCACAGGCCGCCGACCGTGCAGTAGACGAGGGTGACGACGCCGGTGATCAGGATGCCGATGTCGAGCGAGACCCCGGTGAACACGTTCAGCAGGATGGCGACCGAGGCCCACTTCGCGGCGACGTCGAACACCTTGAGCAGCGCGCCGCTCCAGGCCAGCGCCTGCTGGGTGGCGATGTTGTACCGGCGGGCCAGGTATTCGAGCGGTGAGGCGACGTCGTAGCGGCGGCGCAGCCGGTTCCAGCGCGGGGCGAACAGCCAGGCGCCGACGCCGGTCGCGAGGGCGAGCGGCAGGAACGCCCAGATGTAGATGGTGATGCCGTAGCTGTAGGCGACCGCCGCGTAGGCGACGAACACCGCGGCGCTGTAGCCCGACATGTGGTGGGAGATCCCGGACAGCCACCAGGGCATCCGGCCGCCGCCGGTGAAGTAGTCGCTCACATCGCTGACGCGCCTGTGCGACCAGAGACCTATGAACAGCATCACCACGAAGTAGCCGCCGAGGGCCACCCAGTCCGGCCAAGCCATGCGAACTCCTCGATGCCGACGGCCGTCGGCGGTAGCGAACGGTAGGGCGGTACAGGGGCGAGGGGCCGTCGATGAGCGCCGACGGCCCCGGCCTTCATCGGCACGGACGGAAGCTCGACTTGACCAAGGCGTCTACGTATGTAGACTCAGTTCTCATCCATGCTTTTCAGCGCGCACGTTAGCCTGGCGCACAGGGGCGGTCAATGTTTCGGGAGGTTTTCGTTGACGCGACAGGGAGAAGGCGCCGTGCTCGGCGCGGCGGGGGCGCCGACTGCGGTCAGGAAAGCCCGAGTTGACGGTCGAGAGGCCGGAATGAGGTGGCACGCATGACCGGGACAGGTGACACCGGGCGCGGGCCGGTGAAGTCGGCGGAACGCACCGTCCAGATCATGGAGGTGCTCTCGGCCGCACCGGAGCGGCTCACCCTGGGCCGGCTCCAGGAGCTCACCGGATACCCGCGCTCCAGTCTGTACGCGCTGCTGCGCACCCTGGTGGCGCTCAAGTGGATCGAGGTCGAGGAGGGCGGCGAGGCGGCCGGATTCGGCATCGGTCCGCGCGCCCTGCTGTGCGGCACGGCGTACCTGGACCGGGACCCGGCGCTGCCGCACGCGGTGCGCCAGATCGAGCGGTTGCGCGCGGATGTCGGCTACACCACCCATTACGCCCGCCTGGTCGACACGAACGTCATCTACCTCGCCACCCGCGAGGCCACGGACTCCCGTCGGCTGACCTCCCGGGTGGGCCGCCAACTCCCGGCACACGCGACGGCGTTGGGCAAGGCGCTGCTCTCCGAGCTGACCGCGCGGGAGGTGGACGCGCTGCTGTCCGAGCAGCCCCTGGAGGCGCTCACCCCGCACACGGTCACCCGCCGCCCGGCCCTGCGTGAGGAGCTGGAGCAGACGCAGACTCGCGGCTGGGCGCTGGAGAGCGAGCAGAACACGCCCGGCCTGTGCTGCGTCGCCGCGACGGTGTCGTACCGCATCCCGGCGACCGACGCGATCAGCTGCTCGATCCCGCTGGACCATGCGACGGACCAGGAGATCGAACGGGTCGCGGAGGCGGTCACCCGGCATGCCGCGGCGCTGGCGGGGACGCTGCGGCGCAACGGCATCCGCTGAGGCCCGTTCCGCACGTCAATGCCCTGTACGGGCCCCTCAGGCCGGGGACCTCACCAGCGCGGGACCTTCTTCTCGTACGACGGATCGATACGCCGCATGTATCCGGTGTCGTCGCGGTCGCGCAGCCCGCAGGAGAGGTACTGCTCGTGCAGGCGGGCCAGCGCGTCGGGGTCGAGTTCGACGCCGAGCCCCGGGGCGGTGGGTACGGCGACGGAGCCGTCGCGGAACTCCAGGGCGCCCGGTGCGACGACCTCCTCGGTCTTCCACGGCCAGTGGGTGTCGCAGGCGTACGTCAGATTCGGCGTGGCCGCGGCCAGATGGGTCATCGCGGCAAGGCTGATGCCGAGATGCGAGTTGGAGTGCATGGACAGGCCCAGCTCGAACGTGTCGCAGATCCCGGCGAGCACCTTCGAGCGCTGGAGGCCGCCCCAGTAGTGGTGGTCGGAGAGCACGACCTGGACCGCGTCCAGGGCCACGGCGGGCTTGAGTTCGTCGAAGGCGACCACGCACATGTTCGTGGCGAGCGGCATGGGCGCCTCGCGGGCGACCCGGGCCATGCCTTGCTGTCCCGGCGTGGGGTCCTCCAGGTATTCGAGGACGCCGTCGAGCTCGCGGGCGACCATCAGTGAAGTGTCCACCGTCCAGGCGGCGTTCGGGTCGAGTCGCAGCGGCCGGTCGGGGAATGCCTCGCGCAGGGCGCGGACCGCCTCGATCTCCTCCTCGGGCCGGAAGACACCGCCCTTGAGCTTGATGGCCGTGAACCCGTAGTCGTCGATCATGCGCCGGGCCTGCGCGACGATGCCGTCGGGGTCGAGCGCCTCGCCCCAGGAGTCGGGCGCGCCGCCGGGGTGTGCCACCCATTTGTAGAACAGGTAGGCACTGAACGGCACTTGGTCCCGTACGGCGCCGCCGAGCAGGTCGGAGACCGGGCGCCCGGCGGCCTTGCCCTGGATGTCCAGGCAGGCGACCTCGAACGGCGAGAAGACCCGGTCCACCGTGCTGCTGCTGGTGATCATGCCGGTGAGGCCGTGGCCGTCGCTGCCGGTGTCCCCGCCGAGCGCGGCCGTGACCACGGCGTACATCCGGCCCAGGCGGTGGACGTCCAGGCCCACCAGGGCGTCGGCGGCCTGCCGCAGCCTGCGCAGATGGCCCTGGTCGGCGTAGGTCTCGCCGAGGCCGGTGATCCCCTGATCGGTGTGCACCTCCAGGACGGCGCGCAGCGCGTACGGCTCGTGCACGCCGACCGCGTTGAGCAGGGCCGGGTCGCGGAAGGCGACGGGGGTGAGGGTGACGTCGGTGATGCGGATCGCGTCGCTCATCGGGCGAAGTCCTCCACCAGGGCCAGGCCCGCGTCGGTGATCCGGCGCAGGGCGTCGAGGTGTTCGGGGGCCGGGTCGACCAGTGGGGGCCGCACCCCGCCGACGTCCAGGCCCTGTTGGCGCACGCCGGCCTTGACCAGCGAGACGGCGTAGCCCGGGACCAGGTCGCGCAGGGCCACGAGCGGATGGAAGAACTCCCTTTGCAGCCGCTCCACTTGGGCCGCGTCCCCCTTCTCGACCGCCTGGTAGAAGGCGTTGGAGATCCCGGGGGCGAAGCAGAAGACCGCTGAGGAGTACAGGGTGACGCCGATGCCGCGGTACGCGGGGACGGTCACCTCGGCGGTGGGCATGCCGTTGAAGAACTGGAACTCCTTGCCGGTGCCCGCGAGTTCATGGCGTACGGCGGTCACGACGCGGGACAGCCGGTCGAGGTCGCCGACACCGTCCTTGAAGCCGACCACCTTGTCGTGGCGGGCCAGTTGCGCGGCGGTCTCGGCGTCGAAGCGGGCGTTGGAGCGGTTGTAGACGATGAGCGGCAGATCACCGGCGTCCGCGACCTCGCGCACGTAGGCGGCGAGTCCGGCCGCCGGGGCCTGGACCAGGTAGGGCGGCAGCAGGAGCAGGCCGTCGGCGCCCGCGTCCCGGGCGATGCGCGCGTACTCACGGGCCAGCGGCAGCGGGCCGCCGGTGCCGGCGTACACCGGGACGCGACCGGCCACGGTCTCCACCGCGGTGCGCACCGCCTCGCCGTACTCCTCGGGGCCCAGCGCGTGGAACTCGCCCGTGCCGCAGGCGACGAAGACCCCGCCGGGGCCGGCGGCCAGGCCGCGACGCAGATGCTCGGCGAGCACCTCCCGGTCGACCCGCCCGGACGCCGCGAAGGGCGTCACCGGAAAGAACAGCACGCCGTCGAACATGGGCACGGGACACTCCGTCGTCTACATATGCAGACAGGCTTCACATTTGCGAACTTGCCTTTGAACTGTAAGACTCGCCCCGGAGTACGGTCAAGACGCCCACGGAGACGCCGGGCCGCCCCGGAGCCGCATCGGAACCGGCCCGGAACCGGAACGAAGTCGCCACGAAGGAGATGAGGCGAGTGAGTCAGCGCATCGTGATCACCGGAGCCGCGGGAGGGGTCGGCACCCTGCTCCGCCCCCGGCTGGCCCGCGCGGGCCGGACCCTGCGGCTGCTCGACGTGGCGCCGGTGCCCGGGGCGGCCGAGGGCGAGGACGTGGAGACCATGCGGCTGTCGGTGACGGACCTGCCGGCGATGTGCGAGGCCCTCACCGGCGTCGACGCGGTGATCCACCTCGGCGGGCTGAGTGTCGAGGGGCCGTGGGACGAGATCCTCGACATCAACATCAACGGCACCCGCACGGTCCTCGAAGCGGCCCGCCGGGCGGGCGTGCCCCGGGTGCTCATCGCGAGCAGCAGCCATGCGGTGGGGTTCTACCCCCGGAGCGAGGACGAGGCGCCCGACTACCTCTTCCCCCGCCCCGACACCTACTACGGCGTGAGCAAGGTGGCCGCCGAGGCACTGGGCAGCCTCTACCACGACCGCTACGGTCTGGACGTGGTCTGCGTCCGTATCGGCGGTTGCTTCGAACGCCCCATCGCGACCCGGCAGTTGGCCACATGGCTCTCCCCTGACGACTGCGCCCGCCTGATGGAGGCGCTGATCGCGGCGCCCTCGCCGGGGTTCCGTGTGGTGTGGGGCGTCTCGGACAACACCCGCCGCTGGTTCTCACTGGACGAGGCTCGCGCGCTGGGCTACGAGCCGCAGGACGACGCCGAGCGCTTCGCCGGGGAACTCGAAGGCCGTCATGACCCGTTGGACGAGATCTACTTGGGCGGAGCGTTCTGCTCGCCTTCACTGGACGCGGATGACGACACGGACGACATGGACGACACGGACGACACGGACGACACGGGTGCGAACGGCTGACGTCGCGCCCGACTCGTCTTGTTCCCCCGTGAGTCCACCATCCACCGCTCTGTTCGAACCGGAGGTTCGATCGATGACCGACACCATGTCCGCCCCGCTGCGGGGAATCAGCCCGCGTACCGGTGAGCCCGTCGGCGATCCGGTCGCCGTGTCCACCGCGGAGGACGTCGACGCCGCGGCCCGCGACGCCGCCCACGCGTTCCCCCTCTGGTCCGCGGTGCCCGCCGCCGACCGGGCCCGGGCCCTCGAAGCCGCCGCCGACGCGCTGGACGCGGCCCGCGACGAACTGGTCGCCGTCGCCGACGCCGAGACCGCGCTCGGCGAGGCCAGGCTGACCGGTGAGGTGGGCCGCACCAGTGGCCAGCTGCGCCTGTTCGCCGAGGTGCTGCGCGACGGCGGCCATGTACAGGCCGTACTCACCCCGGCCGAACCGGCCACGGGACGTCCCGACATCCGCCGGATGCGGCAGGCGATCGGGCCGGTGGCGGTGTTCAGCGCCTCCAACTTCCCCTTCGCCTTCTCCGTGGCGGGCGGCGACACGGCCTCGGCGCTCGCGGCCGGCTGCCCGGTGGTCGTCAAGGCGCACGAGGGCCATCCGGCGACCTCGGCGGCGGTCGCGCGCATCGTCGCCGGGGCGCTGCGCGAGGCGGGCGCGCCCGAGGGTGTCCTCGGGCTCGTCACCGGTTTCGAGGCCGGTGCGGCGCTGGTGAGCCACCCGGCCGTCAAGGCTGCCGGCTTCACCGGCTCGCAGTCCGGCGGGCGCGCCCTGTACGACCTAGCCGCCGCCCGCCCGGAGCCGATCCCGTTCTACGGCGAACTCGGCAGCGTGAACCCGGTGGTGGTCCTCCCCGGCGCCGCGGCCGAACGCGCCCGGGAGATCGCGGAGGGGTACGCGCAGTCGCTCACCCTGGGCACCGGCCAGTTCTGCACCAACCCGGGGCTGCTGTTCGTCCCCGAGGGCGGCGCGCTGGTGGACGCCGTCGCGGCCACGGTCGGCGCGGCCACGACCGGGGCGATGCTCACATCCCGGATCCGGGACGGATACCGGTCCAGGGTCGCCGAGTTGGACGAGGCCGCGGACCTCGTCCGGCTGGCTTCCGGAAGCGCGGGCGGCGACTCCTTCGCGGTGGCCCCGCGCGTATGGCGGCTGTCCCTGAAGTCCTTCGCGGACCGGCTGGACGCCCTGGCCGAGGAGTGCTTCGGCCCGGCCGGACTGGTGGTGACCTACCCGGACCTGGACTCGCTGACCGAGGTCCTGGCGTCCCTGCCCGGCAGCCTGACCGGCTCGGTGCACGCCATCGCCGACGACGCGGCGGCGGCCGCGCGGGTGGTGACGGCGCTGCGGCACCGCGTGGGCCGCCTCGTCCACAACGGCTGGCCGACCGGCGTCGCCGTCTGCTGGGCCATGCACCACGGCGGCCCCTGGCCCTCGACGACGGCCCCGCTGCACACCTCGGTGGGCGCCACCGCGATCGACCGCTGGCTGGTCCCGATCGCCTACCAGGACTGGCCCGACGACCTCCTCCCGCCCGAACTCCAGGACGCGAACCCCCTGGGAATCCCGCGCCGAGTGGGCTGACCGGCTCCGCCCGGTGTGTTCCGCGTGGGGCGGCCCGGCACGACCGACCGATGCCGAGCGGCTGTTGACCCGGCGCCGGGGCCTGGGCAGACTACCCGCCATGCCCACCCCTGAACGCCTGGTCGAGGACGGTATTCGGCATTGGGGCCGACTGGCCGACCGGCCCGCCGTCGTCGATCCGCTCGAGGCGTACGGCGGGCTCGCACGGCGGTTGAAGAAGGTGCGGCTCAAGGAGTGGGTCGGGTTCACGCTGTCGCATCCGCGGTGGTACTCGTCGCTGATCATCCAGGACGCGCACTATCTCGCCAGTTCGGAGATCTACGCCTATGACAGGGCGGGCGGCGTGCTGCACCAGCACGCCGCCAACGCGGCCGGTGGCAGCGCCCTGTTGCCCGCCGAACTGCTGGAGGGCGCCTGCCGGTTCGAGCGTGACGGGTATCGGGTCGCCTATTCCTTTTCGCGTACGTCGGCGCGGCATCGCATCGAGATCGACATCGCCGGGACGGCGAAGGCCCCGGCCGTCCGCGGTGCACTCGAACTCGACGCCGAGGCGGCCACCGCTCCGCTCTCGGTGAGCTCGCGGTTGCCGGGCGGGAGCATGTACACGCACAAGGCCGCCTTCCCCGCCTCCGGAGTGCTCCGTGTCGGCGACGCCGAGGTCGTCTTCGAGCCGGATCGCGATCTGGCGGTACTCGATGAGCACCGCTCGCTGCTGCCGTACCGGACCACGTGGGTCTGGGGCACGTTCGCGACGTCGACGGACGCCGGGCCGGTCGTCGGGGCCAACTTCGCGGCGCGGCCCGAACTGGCCGGGGAGCCGGAGGAGTCCTGTCTGTGGACGCCGGGCCGGTGCGAGCCGCTCGGTGACATCGTCTTCGAGCCCGCGTCGGCCGATCCGTCGGCCGTCTGGCGCATCGCCTCCCGGGACGGCCGCCTCGATGTCGTCTTCGAGCCGGAGGGCCGTAAGCAGGTGAAGCACAACCTCGGTCTCTTCGCGGTCGACTACTTCCAGCTCTTCGGGCGCTACCGCGGTGTACTCCGCGGCGCCGAGGGCGACTTCGAGATCAAGGACGTGCACGGGGTCTGCGAGAGCATGAAGGCCCGCCTGTGAGCCCCCGCCCGCAAGCCGTGCGCGTCAGTCCCGCGTCAGCCGGGTCTGTCACTCTTCTTCATGTGAACGGGGCCCGCCAGACCGGGAACCGGGAACGAGGAGAGGTGCCCGGAGTGGCTTATCGGGGACCGGCGAGCGCGTCTCGAGGTCGGATCCGCAAGGGTCCACGCAGGTTCAAATCCTGCCCTCTCCGCAACGCCCGAGTGTCCCGCGGCCGTGCTGCCGCGGGACACTCGGGGTTTTCCTGCGGTGTCGGTCAGGCGCCGCGCTGGACCGGGCCGATCAGGGTGCCGGAGGCGACGGAGAACTTGCCCTCGGCGAAGGACGTGCCGGGGATCTCACCGCCCGGGGCCCGGAGCGTGAACGACGCCTCGTCCGAGGCCGTGCCCCGGTGCAGGTTCGGAACCTGGATGTCGAAGTGCACCGGGTGTCCCGGACCGAAGGTGACCTTCGTCGTCTGGTCGCCGTAGTGCCCGGCGGCGACACCGGTCTGCTTGCCGTGGTTCGAGAACCGTACGCCGGTGGGCGAACCGGCCAGCACGCACGACTCGTACCCGCGCGGGGCGGTCAGGGTCACGCGATAGTGGCTGTGCCCCGAGCTGGCGGGCGCCGGGGCGATCGTCGCCGTGTGGTTGGCCGGACGACAGGCCGAGGGCGCGACGCTCTTGGCGGTCGTGGGTGCGGCCACGGCGATTCCCCCGCCCGCGGTGACCGCCAGCGCGAGTGCGGCCACGGCGGCGAATGCGTGCTTCTTGCTCATACGAACACTCCTTGTCGTGCAATGGCCCGGCGGGTGTTCTCCGCCAGGACCATGGTCGACTTGAGCCTGCCCCCGATCTTGCGTTCGGAATGTCTCAGTATCGGTACGAGCGTCACGGGTCGGTCACGGGGCCGCTTTCCGTGCCGACGGGCGGCAGACCCCGCGCCACCCCGCCGAAAATCCCCCTATTTCTCTGCAAAATTCGCGTTAAAGACGGTTTCGGATCGCCACGGCCCTTGCTAGACCGGAAAGCGCGGGCAAGCAACAGACAGAAGGCCCGATCTCGAAGGGATGCGGCCGTTATGGACGAGGATCGCGCCAAGCGCGTGGTGGCGGCGTTGCGGGGCCGGGGGGTCATGGCCCATCTCGTCGAGGCCGGGGTCTACGAGTTCGGGATCAGGGTCGTCCTGGACGAGGGCATCGAGGCGCTGTGGGACACCGACGGGGTCTCGGGGCTGGACGCGGAGGTCGTCAGTGACGGTGTGCTCATAGGTTTCGTGCCCCATGTACCGGGTTCGGAGAGCTTCACCGAGCAGCAGATCGTGGACAGCATCGCGACCACCCGCTACTCGACCGAGGGACTCCGCCCACCCCAGGACAGCGCGCCACCGCCGCGCGCCGCCGCGGAACCCGGCCCCGAGGAACCCGCGCCCGCCGCCCCGCCGGTCAGCCGTCATCAGCGCTGGGCGCGGCGGATGCACCGCGGCAGGCACTGACCGGTTCAGGTGTTCAGCAGTTCAGGTGTTCAGGCGTTCGGCTTCGGGTTCGCCCTCCGGCCGGGGCCGCGACTTCCCGGTCCTCCAGCCTGAGCATGGCCGCTTCGTCGGCGGTGCCGGGGGCCGCCTGGTAGACGACCATCCGCTGACCGCCCGTCCGTGCCATCCGCATGACCTCGTAGGTCAGGGTCATGGGTCCGGCCTCGGGGTGCCGGAAGTTCTTCTGGCCGCCGCCCCGCTCGCAGACGTCGTACCGCTCCCACAGCCGGGCGAACTCCGGGGATTTCAGCACCAGTTCGCCGACCAGAGTGGTCAGTTCGGGGTTGTCCGGGTCGGCTCCTGCGACGGCCCGCAGATGCGCGACCGAGAGGGCGACGGTGTCCTCCCAGGGTTCGTAGAGCGTCCTGCCCATCGGGTGGAGGAAGAGGTAACGGGTCACGTTGCGCTGGTGTTCCGGCCAGTCCCACAGGCCGGGCAGCAGCCGTCGGCCCGGCGGGTTGGCGGCCAGGACGCGGTTGTAGCGGCTCACGACGTAGGCGGGCAGCGGGCGTACCGATTCCAGCAGGCGCAGGACGGAATCGCGGACGGTGTGGTCCGCGCAGGCCGGAAGCTCCGAGGTACGGCCGGAGGCCAACTCGGCCAGTTCATGGAGGCGTTCGTAGCCGTCGCCGCGCAGCCGCAGGGCCCGGCCGAGGGCGTCGACGACGGCGGTCGAGGGGTTGGTCTCACGGCCGCGTTCGAGGCGGATGTAGTAGTCCACGCTCACGCCTGCCAGCGCGGCCAGTTCCTCCCGGCGCAGTCCGGGGGTGCGGCGCAGACCCGCGCCGCTGGGGAGGCCGACGTCCTCCGGACGGATCCGCGCCCTGCGGGCTTTCAGATATCTGCCGAGTTCGGTACCCCGTACGTCTGTTGGTGCTCCCATTCGATCAATTGTGGCAGGGGTAGGGGGGTGTTGGGGGGCCGTGTCAGGGCCTGGAACGCCGCACCCCGGGTACGGCGCGGTCTGCCGAACGCCGCCGTACAGGCGCAGAGTTGATCCCGGAGCGGGCGGCCCGACGGCGTGGAACCCAGGGGGTGCGTGACACCGGACCGCGGTCCCGGCGTTCGTGGCCGCCCGCCGATTCGTCCCCGACGGACACCGTCGACCGTGCCTGACCTCCAGGAGGCCACCATGCCGGGCACCCCTCCCCCGTCCCCGACCGCCACCACCGGCCAGGGGCACGCGCCGGGCTCGCCGCTGCCCGAGGTACGACGACGACAGCCGGACCGGGCCCGACCAGCCGAGGCGGGCGCCGGTGCCGAGGGTCCCCGGCGGGCCGGGGTCGCGCTGGTCGCCGCGCTGCTCGGGTTCACCGTGATCACCATCGATGTGTCGGCGGTGAACATCGCGTTGCCCTCGATCCGGGAGTCCCTCGACGGCGGGATGGCGGGGCTCCAGTGGGTGGTGGACGCGTACACGCTGATGTTCGCCGCCCTGATGCTCTCGGCCGGTGCCGTCGCCGACCGCGCGGGTGCCCGGCGCGCCTACGCCTGGGGTGTCGCCCTGTTCACCCTGGCCTCCCTCGGCTGCGCGCTGGCGCCCGGGATCGGTGTGCTGGTCGCCGCGCGGGTGGCGCAGGGCGGGGCCGCCGCGGTCGTGATGCCGGCCTCGCTGGCGCTGATCCGGCAGGCGCACGAGGACAGCAGGAAGCGTGCGCGGGCCATCGCGCTGTGGACCGTCGGCGGCTCGGTGGCGATGGCCGCGGGTCCGGTACTGGGCGGGCTGCTCACCGAGTCGGCGGGCTGGCGGGCGGTGTTCCTGCTCAACCTCCCGGTGGGCGCGGTGATTCTCGGCCTGCTGATACGGGTGCCGCGCTCGCCGCGCCGGCCCGCCGCGCTGGACGGGTTCGGCCAGTTGACCGCCGTGCTGGCCCTGGCCGGGCTTGCCGTCGCGGTGATCGAGGGCGGTCATCTGGGCTGGACCAGCCTGCCCGTGCTGGGCGCGGGCGCGCTCGCCGTCGGCGCCGGATCCGTGTTCCGCGTGGTGGAGTCCCGGCACCGTCAGCCCATGATTCCACCGGCGCTGCTGAGGGAGCGCCGGGTGGCCGTGCCGCTCGCGGTCGGTTTCGCCGTCAACGCCGCCTTCTACGGCGGGATCTTCCTGCTCGGGCTGTACTACCAGCAGTTGCGGGGGATGTCGGCGACGGCGGCCGGGCTGATGTTCGTGCCGATGTCGGCGGTGGTGACGGCGACGAACCTGGTCTCACCGCGTCTCGCGGAGCGGTTCGGGCGGCGGTCGGTGATCGTCGTCGGCCAACTGGTCTTCACCGCCGCGATGCTGGCCATGCTGCCGCTGGCCGGGGACACCCCGGTGTGGCTGGTCCTGGTCCTGCTGCTGCCGCTGAGCATGGGCGGCGCGGTCGCGGTGCCCGCGCTGACCGCGCTGCTGATCGACGCGGTCCCGGCGGAACGCGCGGGAACGGCCTCGGGCCTGCTCAATTCCCTCCGGCAACTGGGCGGCGCCCTGGCCGTCGCCCTCTTCGGCGGCCTGCTCGCCGGTTCCGACGGCGGCTTCTCACTCCCCGGCATGCGCGTCGGGCTGCTGGCCGTCGGCGCGCTGCTCCTGGTCACGGCGGGAATGTCACGGATGCTGCTGACACGGGACTGAGCCGCGTCGGCGGGGGTCCGCCGCGGCGGTGGCCGACGCGCGGGATCCACCGCGAACCGGCTCCACGGCCGCGCACACCGCGGCATGAACCGCGCGGGCCAGCCGGGCGCCCCACAGGGAGCGGGGACCGGCGAAAGCCTGTGGCTCCTCGCCGGGCCGGGGGGTTCGGGCGGCGATGCACACCGCGTCCGTGGGGGTGCCGGAGCAGTCGTAGCCGGAGTCGAGGAGGGCCTGGACCTTGGCCTCGGTGACGGTGGTGACCGCGTTGACCAGGGCGGCGTCGGTCAGTGCGGCGGGGACGGCGGCGATGATGTTGATGGTGCCGGGGGTGGGCGGCAGGGGTGTGCCGGGGGCGGGGGCGGCGGCCCAGCCGTGGACGCCGAGGCCCGCGGTGACCACCGCCGCCACGCCGTCGTCATGGGCGCGGCCGTGCCGGAGGACGTCGGCGGCCGTCATCAGTCCGACACCGGGCCCCCGCGTCCCGGCGTCATGGGCGAGGCCCGCGAGATGGGCGTCGGGGTCGGTGCGGCTGTAGCCGTGCGAGACCTGGGCGTTGAGGACCCAGGAACGCTCGCCGATGCCCCCGCCGAGCACCGCGCTGCTGATCATCCGCCAGCCGGCTCCCGCCCGCCAGAGCAGGGCCGACAACTGCTCGTCGCACTCCAGGCGGGTCAGCGTCTGCATCGGAAGAACGCCGGTGGCGGCGCGGGGCGGTGGGGCGACGGTCACTGAGCCGGACTCCTCGGAACGGATGATGCTGATGATCGTACCGAGGGCGTTCTTCAGGGCATGGGGCCGCGCACGGCGTGGGGGTGGCCCGCTTCATCAGGAGCAGCACCGGCCTGGACCGGTGCCGCGGCCTGCTCGGCGGCCATGATCCGGCATCAGTTCTCCTTGCGCAGCGCGAGGCGCAGTGATTCCAGTACGGCGGGGTCGTCGATGGTGGCGGGCACCGGGGCGTCGTCCCCGTTGGCCAGCGAGCGCATGGAGGCGCGCAGGATCTTGCCGGACCGTGTCTTCGGCAGGGCCGCCACCACCGTGACGTCCCTGAGCGCGGCGATCGGGCCGATCCGGCCGCGGACCTCGCGAATGATCTCCGCCTCCAGTTCCTCGGCGTCGCGGACGGCCGTGGCCTTCAGCACCACGAAGGCGCGCGGCACCTGCCCCTTGAGGGCGTCGTACACCGCGATGACCGCGCACTCGGCGACATCGGGGTGGGCGGCGACGACCTCCTCCATGGCGCCCGTGGACAGCCGGTGCCCGGCGATGTTGATCACGTCGTCCATGCGGCCCATGACGAACACATAGCCGTCCTCGTCGCGGTATCCGCCGTCGCCGGTGAGGTAGAAGCCGGGATAGCGGGACAGGTACGAGTCCACATAGCGGTCGTCGTCCCCCCACAGGGTGGTCAGCGTCCCGGGCGGCAGCGGCAGCCGCAGCGCGATGGCGCCCTCCTGGCCCGCCGGGCGGTCGTGTCCCTCGAAGTCGAGGATCCGCAGGTCGTAGCCCGGCATGGGCACGCTCGGGGAGCCCGGCTTGACCTCCATCGGCTCCAGGCCACGCGGGTTCGCGGCGATCGGCCAGCCCGTCTCGGTCTGCCACCAGTTGTCGATCACGGGCACGCCCAGCGTCGTACGGGCCCAGTCGTAGGTGTCCGGGTCGAGGCGCTCACCGGCCAGGAACAGGCAGCGGAACGGTGTCATGTCGTACCCGGCCATCAGTTCGGCGGCCGGGTCCAGCTTCTTGATCGCGCGCATCGCGGTGGGGGCGGTGAGCAGCGCCTTCACACGGTGCTCGGCGACGACCCGCCAGAAGGCGCCCGCGTCCGGGGTGCCGACCGGCTTGCCCTCGTAGAGGACGCTGGTGGCGCCGACGAGCAGCGGGGCGTAGACGATGTACGAGTGTCCGACGACCCAGCCCACGTCGGAGGCGGCCCACCAGACGTCGCCCGGTCCGATGTCGTAGACGTTGGCCATGCTCCAGGCGAGCGCGACCGCGTGGCCGCCGTTGTCGCGCACCACGCCCTTGGGGCGGCCCGTGGTGCCCGAGGTGTACAGGATGTAGAGCGGGTCGGTGGCGGCGAGCGGGACACAGTCGGCCGGTGCGGCGGCGGCCATCGCCTCGTCCCAGTCCACGTCGCGCTCGGACAGTTCGGCGCGGGCCTCGGGGCGCTGGAGGATCACGCTGTTGTCGGGCCGGTACGTGGCCAGGCGCAGCGCCTCGTCGAGCAGCGGCTTGTAGGGGATCGCGCGGCCGCCCTCGATGCCGCAGGAGGCGGACACCACGGCCTTGGGGCGGGCGTCGTCGATGCGCAGGGCGAGTTCACGCGGCGCGAATCCGCCGAAGACGACGGAGTGGACCGCGCCCAGCCGGGCGCAGGCCAGCATGGCGACGACCGCCTCGGGGACCATCGGCATGTAGATGACGACGCGGTCGCCCCGGCCGACGCCCAGCGCGCGCAGCACACCCGCGAACCGCGCGGTGCGCCGCCGGAGTTCGGCGTAGGTGTACGAGGTCGTGGTGCCGGTGACGGGGCTGTCGTGGATCAGCGCCGTACGGTCGCCGTGGCCGGCGTCCACATGCCGGTCCAGCGCGTTGAAGCAGGTGTTGATCCTCCCGTCCGGGAACCACCGGTAGAAGGGCGCCCGTGTGTCGTCCAGGATCTGTGACGGCTCCTCGTGCCAGGTCAGCGCGGTGGCGGCGGCGGCCCAGAAGCCCTCAGGGTCGCTGATGCCGCGCTGGTACTGCTCGCTGTACACGCCCATCTGCGTCGTCACTCCTCGGGGTAGCACGCGCGGACAGCCCGCCTGTCCTGCGAAGGGAGACCTCTTCATATTGTCGCCAGTTTGAGTGCGACGGCGTTCGAGCGTCTGGCAACGTGATGAGTGCGCCGGGTGACAGAATTCAGCGTTCTCGATGACAGCACGGCGTGGCGGAAGGACTCCGAACGGCGGCTCGTCGCGGCGTACCCGGCGGCTGGGCTCGGCGCGACCGCGGCGAAGGAGCACGTGACGAAGGAGCACGTGACGAAGGAGCACGTGACGAAGGAGCACGTGACGAAGGGGCGCGCCCTCGCCGGGGACTGGACGGTCGCGGAGATCACGGCCGCGGGGGCCCGGGTGGGGTACGGGATCCTGGGCGAGGGTCGTTCCGTCGAACTGCCCTGACGGCGGCCTCGCTCACACCCAGGTGTAGTTCTCGTCGGTGACGGCGTCCAGGGCGGCGTCACCGACGGCGGCGCGGGGGTGGTCCAGCGCCGCCAGCGCGGGTCCGAGGGGCGGGAAGACGGGCAGGGCGGCGGTCTTGCGGTAGTCGACCCATTCGACGATGCCGATCTCATGGCGGCCGTCGGGGAGTTCGTCCAGTTCCCGCTCGGCGAGGGTGGCGCGGAGTTCGGGGGTGATGTGGAGCCGGTAGATCAGGTGCAGCTTGCGCGGCGGCGGGGTCGGGCCCGGGCGGGTGACCCGTTGGTCGACCACCCACATCAGGTCGCCGCCGTCGGCGAGGTCGATGTCCAGGTCGAGTTCCTCGGCGAGTTCCCTGCGCAGGGCCTGCCGCAGGTCCTCGCCCTCCTCCACGTTACCGCCGGGCGGGGTGTAGTGGACGGAGTCGGCGCGGTCCCGGCGGATGAGGGCGACCTCGTCGCCGCAGAAGACGAGGGCACCCGTACGGACCTTGATGCGGGAGAACGGGACCGTCGGCCCGTCGGAGGTGGCTGTCATGGCGGGCAGTATCGCAGCGCCCCCTGCGCCGCCTTCGGGTAGCGCAAGGGGGGCCGATGACACCGCGGGAAAGGACCCATGGCCCCACCCGGCGCCGGATCCGGACCCGGGCGGCCCGCCCTAGATGAGTGAGTCCGATGTGTGTGCTGGTCGCGACCATGGCGAAGGGCGCCCGTTGGTCAGTGTGTGAAGACAAACCTGGACGCCCTTCTGGCGGCACTGTACGTGTTCATCGACGACC